>NZ_JRHO01000015.1 GCF_000765475.1 Methanococcoides methylutens | reverse complement strand
GAGGTACGAGAGTCCTCGGGAAATCTGCGTCGCTGCTGTGCTTACTCTATTTCCCTTCTTCTTTAACTGATCTTAACTCACTAGCTTTGGGTTTGCTGTTCTGATATGTTTTTATTCATGATCACAATTTACAGTTTTGTTCTTGATTAAGTATACTTCATCTTAATGTCAGCAGAATTGTGTTGAAGCTGGAACTCTCTCAATGCAATTCAACTAATATTGAAATAGGTATGTTTATATAGTATTTCAACATTATTTGAAATCATGTCATCTGATTATTTACTATATCTTATGAATGCTGGGTTCCAATCAGTTCAGAACTATCTTGCGCTGCATGTGCTCCTCTGTCTGATACCTGCATTCTTTCTTGCGGGTGCAATAGCATCACTGTTCTCTAAGGAATCAGTATTGAAGTTCTTCGGAGCAGATGCACCAAAATACGTGTCATACTCAGTAGCAGCCGCATCAGGCTGTCTTCTTGCCGTGTGCAGTTGCACCGTGCTCCCATTATTTGCAGGTATCTATAAAAGAGGTGCAGGGATCGGACCCGCAACGACATTTCTCTTCTCCGCACCTGCCATAAACATACTTGCAATAGTTTATACTGCCAAGATCCTTGGCTATGATCTTGGTGTGTCAAGGGCTGTTGTGGCTGTTTCTTTATCTATTATTATCGGACTTACAATGGCAGCAATGTTTGAAAGAGGTAATGTGGAGAGGAAGAAGATCGCCACTTTCGGAGAAGAAAAGCACAAGAACAGTGCAATGTTGTTCATCCTGCTTCTAGGAATTCTTGTTGTTCCGGAGATATTCAGTACATGGACAATGATGGCAGCAATACTTATTCCCCTCATAGCTGTTACTATCTATCTGTCTTTCAAATGGTTCACCCGTGAGGAACTCTCTTCATGGATGGGCGAGACATGGTTCCTCGTAAAGCAGATCACACCTCTTCTTCTGATCGGTGTGTTCTTTGCAGGGATAATTGTGGAAGTTCTTCCTTCAGAATATGTTGCCCGGTTCGTTGGCGGCGAATCTGTTTCATCAAACCTGGTCGCATCGGTCTCTGGAGCCCTGATGTACTTCTCGACACTAACTGAAGTCCCAATTATCAGTGCCCTTACACTTCTTGGCATGGGTAAAGGTCCGGCACTATCTATGCTTCTGGCAGGACCAGCACTCAGTCTTCCGAACATGATAGTAATCAGCAGGATAATGGGTGCAAAAAGAGGTGCTTCATACATAACACTTGTAGTTATAATTGCTACACTTGCAGGACTTGGATTTGGTTACGTTATTGGATGATCATATTACTATTATTCAAAATTTGATATTAATGGGGGGTTATAATGGCTGATGAAAAAAAACTGGGATTTTTCGAAAAATACTTGACTGTATGGATCTTTGCATGCATAGTCATTGGTATTACTCTTGGTAAGATCTTTCCACAGATCGCCGGAACACTTGATTCGATGCAGGTATATGAAGTTTCAATTCCAATTGCGATCTGTCTTTTCTTCATGATCTACCCGATCATGGTCCAGATCGATTTCAAACAGGTAGTAAAAGCAGGGAAGACGCCTAAGCCTGTATTAACTACATTTATCATCAACTGGGCTATAAAGCCCTTTACCATGCTCTTCTTTGCATGGCTGTTCATGGCAAATATATTTGCTCCTTATCTTACTGAGCTTCAGATATCCCAGTATATAGCAGGAATGATATTGCTCGGAGTTGCTCCATGTACTGCAATGGTGCTTGTGTGGGGTTATCTTGCAAAAGGCAATCAGGGTCATACATTGGTAATGGTTGCAATTAATTCCCTTGCCATGCTCTTCCTATATGCTCCCCTTGCAAGACTTCTGCTTGGTATAAGCGATATCGTGGTTCCCTGGGAAACAATTTTGTTTTCCGTGGGTATGTATGTAGGTGTGCCTCTATTTGCCGGATATTTTTCAAGAAATTATCTGCTTGCAAGCAAAGGAAAGGACTGGTTCGAGAATAGTTTCTCACCTGTAATGCATAACATTGCTATTACTGCACTATTGGTCACATTGGTCGTGTTGTTCTCACTTCAGGGAGGTGTGATACTTGATATGCCACTTGTGATAGCAATGATCGCAGTTCCCCTTCTGGTTCAGGTGTTCTTTATATTCTTCCTTGGATATGGAGTTGCTAAAGTGATCGGGATAACTTATGAAGATGCAGCACCAACTGCACTAATTGGTGCCTCTAATCATTTTGAAGTTGCAATTGCAGTCGCAGCAATGCTTTTTGGAATCAATTCGGGTGCAGCACTTGCAACCGTCGTGGGAGTTCTCATAGAAGTTCCTGTGATGCTCGGACTTGTAAGTATATGCCTGAGGACAAAAACGATGTTCAAATAATGGAGCTGAAATATGAAACTCTTGATAATATCGGATATCCATGGAAATAAGGATGCTCTTGACGCAGTACTTTCCGTACCGCATGATGAAGTTGTCTGCCTTGGTGATCTTGTGGACTATGGTCCTGATCCGGTTGGTTGCATTGAATCCCTGATGGATCCGGATATTCCAGTGATCAAAGGCAATCATGACAATGCAGTGGCTTCAAAGGTGGATTGTGGATGCGGCTACAAGTACAAGCATCTGTCAACAGCCACCAGGGAATATACGTGGGGACAGCTCGATGACATGCATATGGGATTTCTGATGAAATTGCCGATGCACATTGAAAGGACTCTCGATGGAAAGAATATGCTCTTTACTCATGGAAGCCCGAGGTCGATGTATGAATATATTAAGCCTGATACTCCTGAAGAAGAGGTGCTTGACATGATCGAAGGTGTGGAGGCAGACTTTATAGTCATTGGTCACTCCCATATACCTTTTGTCAGGCAGGTGGGTGATGTGACAATAATAAATCCCGGTTCGGTTGGCCAGCCAAGGAATGGGGATGTACATGCGAGTTGCGCTGTTTTCGACACTGAAAACCATTCTGTAGAGCTCATAAAATGCGAATATGATCTGGAAGCTGTATGCAAGAGTATACAAAAGAAGATGCCTCACCCAGAAGAACTCATAGAGATATTAAGAAGAGGTTATTGAACAGTCCTCTGGTATAAATATCAAATTTTAAACAAAAATTTAAAATAGTTTCATAAATCAAAAACATTGAGAGGTTCAAAGATGAAAATAGAAGTACTTGGTTCAGGTTGCGCTAAATGCAACAAAGTAAAAGAGATCGTGGAAAAAGTAGTAAATGAAGCAGGCATTGATGCTGAGATCATCAAGGTTGAAGATATCAATAAGATACTTGACTATGGAGTTATGGTTACTCCCGGACTAGTTGTTGATGGTGATGTCAAGTTCGCAGGCAAGATCCCTTCCGAAGATAAGGTAAGGGAATGGTTAACCCAGTGATGGGGGAATTATCTCATGGCAGAAGAAATCAAATGTGCCTGTGACTCTACTAATGTAGCATTGTTCTCATGTTCAGGTGCTTCTAATGTAGGGCAACTTTCCAATCAGCTTGCAATTGAACTTACTGAAAAGGGAGTTGGTAAGATGATGTGTGCTGTTGGTATCGGAGGTCAGGTGACCGGTCTTCTCAGGTCGGCAGAAGGCTGTGATCGCATTATAGCGATCGATGGATGTCCTCTCAACTGTACAAAGAAGGCTCTTGAGCTTTCAGGTCTTGAAGTGGACCGTCATATTCTGGTGACGGATCTTGGTATAACTAAGAATAAGGATCTGAGGGTAAAAGGACCTGAATTGTCCGATACACTTGAAAAAGTGTCGGAAATTCTGGCAAATTAATTATACTGATCTGGATTTTTAACTGATATGAATTTGTATTTCATGAGTCGTCCATGAAATACAAATATATAATATCAGCCAATATCTAATGCTCAAATGTCATCGATATTCGAGATAACCCATAAAGATGCTGCAGGACGTATCGGGAAACTGAAAACACCGCATGGTGTTGTGGAAACCCCTACTGTCATGCCTGTGATCAATCCGAACCTTCAGGTCATCAAACCTTCCGAGATGAAAGATTTCGGTGCCCAGATGCTAATTACCAATTCATATATCATATCACGCAAGGACAATCTGCGCGAAAAAGCGCTAAAAGACGGGCTTCATTCTCTTCTTGATTATGATGGACCTATAATGACCGATTCCGGTTCATTCCAGCTTTCTGTCTACGGTGATATCGATGTAACTAACGAGCAGATCATCGAGTTCCAGAAAACGATCGGTTCTGACATAGGTGTCCCTCTGGATATTCCTACACCACCGGATGTTCCACGTAGTAGGGCGGAATCTGAACTTAAGACAACTCTTGAGCGTTTAATAGAAGCACGCGGAATGGTCAATGACGAGATGCTTTTAGCAGGACCTGTGCAGGGTTCAACCTATCCTGACCTTCGCCAGAAGTGTGCAGAGGATCTTCGTGATCACAAGTTCGATGTGTATCCTCTGGGTGCAGTAGTTCCATTGATGGAGAATTACAGATATGCTGATCTTGTAGATGTTATCGTATCGGCAAAGAAAGGACTTGACCCAACAGTTCCTGTACACCTGTTTGGTGCCGGGCACCCTATGATGTTCGCACTTGCTGTGGCACTCGGTTGTGATCTTTTTGATTCCGCTGCTTATGCATTGTATGCTAAAGACAGGCGCTATATCACTTCTAACGGTACATACCATATTGATAACCTGAGCTATCTCCCATGCTCTTGTCCTGTATGTATATCCCATACAGCAGAAGAGGTCAGGAAAGCTGATAATTGCAGTGAGCTTCTCGCAAGACATAATCTTTATGTTACATTTGAGGAAATGCGTCTTGTCAAGCAATCCATTAAGGAAGGTAATCTCCTGGAACTTGTGGAACAAAGATGTCGCACCCATCCTAGAATGCTGGAAGCACTAAAAAAGATGTATTCCTACACTGACTGGATCGAGAAATATGACCCGGCATCAAAGTCCACATTTTTCTATTGTGGTCCGGAATCTGCACAGAGGCCTGAAGTGCTGCGCTTTTCCAATAAGCTTGAGCGTTTTACTATAAAGGGTTCTGCTGTGATCAGGTCGGCTTCAAAGAAAGACATCAAAGGCTATGACAATGATCTGATCTTCAAGGCTCCATTTGGTGCATTCCCTGCTGAGCTTGCTGAAGTATATCCTTTCAATGCGGAAGTTATCAGCACCCCTGATGTAGAATCACTTGGAAAGGCCCTTGAGAACACGATTGCTCTTATCGAGCTAAATCCGGGTGCAAAGTTTACATTCATTAAAGAGGAAGGACTTGAACATCCTCTGTTCGAAAAGCTGGGACAGGTCGCAGACATTAAAGAGTGATTTTAGAATTATCTATCACTTTTTATAACCATAAAATTTGAAGATATCATTCAATGGTGATTTATTTGGTATCAACAACAGGATCAAAAACACGCAACCCTTATTTAGAACTACTAAGGCCGGAAATAGCGGATATGGATTTTGCCCTTCCGGCAGCAAGTGCTCTACTTGCGTCCTATCTGGCAACTTCCGCCCTTCCTCCGCTCATTCCTTTCATAATTGCTGTTATCGGTGGATATGCAGCTATCACAAGTTCCTATGTGTACAACGATTGCTGTGATGTGGATATTGATCAAATAAATCTTCCTGACAGGCCACTTGCTTCAGAGAAGGTTTCTCAAAAACAGGGTCTTACATATGCATTTATTCTATTCGTGATCGCCTCCGTTGCAGCATTCTACTTAAACCCGGAATCATTTATGGTTCTGGTTGTTGCAGTTCTTACTATCAGTATCTATTCCAAGCTGGCAAAAAGGCTAACATTCCTGAGTTTTGTACCAGTTGGTATTGCATACGGTCTTGTTCCTGTGGGTATCTGGCTTGCGTTCGACCCTGCCGGGATACTTCGGGGTAGTGATGGTGTTATCCTGCCATTGCCTGGTATATTCTTTTTCATAATGATGTGTGTGGCTGACTGGGGTTTTACCCTCTCCGGGGTCTCCAGGGATGTAGAAGGCGATCGTGCAAAGGGTGCACCAACATTCCCTGTGACATTTGGAGTTCCTGCGACATCAAAGTTCGTCTTCGTATGCTGGTCTGTGGGCATTCTTTCATCGTTTGCCATTGGTATAACGGCACATCTTGGTCCGATCTTCTTTGTCGGGGCGATCCTTTCCGGTATCTGGATGATAATGCAGGCATTTGATTTTGTAAAACATCCTCTCCCTGAGCGTGGTGGAAGGCTATTCCTGCAGGGTTCAAGATACAGGGGTTTCATGTTTGGTTCCCTTATAGCCGATGTAGTGCTCTCTATAGTTTTAACATCTTATGCAGGTATCCTGTGGTGATCAGAGGTTCTTAAATGGATGCAGATATAATTGTAATAGGTGCCTCGCCGGCGGGTCTGATGGCAGCAAGAAATGCTTCCCGAAAAGGAGCAAAGGTACTCGTTGTAGATAAAAAAGAGATAATAGGTTATCCTACACATCCTGCTAATACTTTTTTCAAGGGTATGTTCGACAGGTCGCAAGAACCCGTTGATCAGAGTTATGTGATAAAGAACATGAGGGGGGCTTACCTTATCGCTCCTTCCGGTGGCAGGGTAGCTATTGAAAGTCCTGCATATTTCCTTGACCGATTAAAGTTCGATGAATATTATGCAAAGCAGACCATGGATGCCGGAGCAGAGGTTCATATGGGTGTTGAGGTCAGCAGTGTCTTCAGAAGCAAGGGTGTTATGAACCTTAGTACTTCGGATGGTGTGCTAACCTGTTCTCTGGTTATCGTATCCGATGGTATCAATTCAAAGATCGCCGGTTTACTCGGACTTAAACCAATGAAACATCCAAATGACATTGCATGGGCAATGGAAGCATTTGTAGAAGCAGAAGGAATTGGTGAACCTGACATGTTTGAATATTATGTTGGGAATCATTGCCCTGGCTGGAAATCCACTTATTCTCCATGCGGAGGGAATCTTGCTACCCTTGGGGTCTATGTGAGGGGGCATGGGAAAGATGTATCTCCATTCTTTGAAAGATGGGTCGACAAATTCAAGCAGATAAAAGGTCTCGATGACCTTGAAGTTCTTGAAAGGTCTGTGGGTGGAGACCCTATAATCACTATACCTAAACAGATGTTAGCCGATGGTGTGATGCTGGTTGGTGGTGCTGCAGGACAGTCTGGTATAGGGTATAGCATGCATGCCGGGCAGATGTGTGGTGACGTAGCTGCAGACGCTATTGCAAAAGGCAACATTTCGGCAAAGTTCCTTTCTGAGTATCGTAAGAGGTGGAATTCCGAATACAGGGCAGAGTATGTGCTTGGTCGTATAGGTCTGGAAACACTGCGCAAAATGACGGATCCTGAGATCGACGATCTTATGAGGACTTTCGAAGGCGTGGATTTCTCTTTCCTTTCAGGTACTTCTTTCCACAGGTCAATGCAGCTTGGTCTGTTTATGCTAAAAAAGAATCCAAAGTCACTTCTGGCTTACAGGGCCTTATTGAGGAACAAGTGATCTCATGGTGACTGACAAGAGATATTATTTTTATAAAAATCCCTTCTATAAGGTCTATGCCACGGTCGAAGATGGGGTCGTCAGGATGCACACATCGGGAGTTGCATCACGTGCTATCAAACCATTGACTTCTGAGATGCTGGATCTTTTTGAAGGACAAAGGCCTGCATTGGTAAAAGAAGATGAGCTTATTTTCTCTACGTGGATGCCACCAATACCCAGCAAAGCTTTTGATCGCCTTGTATCGAGCCAGATGGGTTACATACGTGGTAAGATGGTTCCTGAGCAGGTAACAATTTCCATAACTGAGGATTGTCCTAATAATTGTATACACTGTGCACTTCCTGATACTAAGAACAGGGCGTCGTTGACTGCTGAGGACGTTAAAAGTACAATTGATCAGGTTCTCGATATGGGCTCTACCTTCATTGTCTTTGATGGTGGCGAACCGCTTGTCTATGAAGGTCTTGAAGAGCTTATCAGTTATGTTGATGGTGACCTTGCTACTGCCGGAATGTTCACTTCGGGTGTGGGGTTGACAAAAGAGCGTGCAATTTCTCTTAAGGACGCAGGGCTTGATATGTTGAGCATAAGTCTTGACAGTTCGACCGAAAAAGGGCATGACACCATGCGAGGGCGAGTAGGTGTGTTCAAGGATGCCATCGGTGCTGTTAAAAATTCGCTTGATGCTGGTCTGCTCGTAAATATCTATGTGGTCATATCTCCAGGGAACATAGATGAACTGGATGATTTCTACAAAATAGCAACAGATCTCGGTGTCCATGAGATATCTTTCTTCGAGATAGTCCCTACGGGACGCTGGATGAACCGCCTTGATGAGATGATGACTGCAGATGATCACAAGAAGTTCGATGATTTCGTGAAACGTACTGAATCCATGGATGGTCCTAAGGTATTCGCAATCCCTCATGTGCTAAAGAAGATGGGATGTTTTGCAGGTAGGAAGTGGCTTCACATAACTCCGGAAGGTGATATATTCCCCTGCTCATGCCTTCCTCTATCTTTTGGAAATATTCATGAGGACAAGCTTTCTGATGTCTGGCGCAAGATCCGTAAGGACTCAACCTATAATGGTGGGACCTGCCTCATGAGGAATTCTGATTTCAGGAAATTACATAAGTTTGACTGAATCGATCTAATGCATATAATTTTATAAATTTATAATTTTAAGTTAGAAATAGTGGTGACATGTCATTTCTTTTTTGACTTATTGCTTTGAATTGTTCGATCTGTAATAAATCTAATTATAAAATAATTACTAAACAAAAATCCAAAAAAAGTTAGGCTTAGTTCATACCTAAAGCCTTTTCAAAATATCTTCTGGATTCTTCTTGATTGTCCTCATCATAACTCAGATATGACAAAAGAATATAGGCATCTTTTGTATCAACTATCAAATTCCCAAAGCTCTCTTCTTTTCCAGTAAATGTCTTACTTTGTTCTTCCAACAATTCAATATTGCCAAGGAAAGATGCATACAATCCCACGGCCTCTTGCTCATCCATTTGTCCAACATCAACAATATAAGCAAACAATGATTTCTTCTGCTCTGCAAGAGCCTTCGCAATTTCCACACCCTTGTCACAAGGGGCAATTGCTATTTTATCAGAATACTCTTTGTTCTGAATCCAGAATGGAAAAATATCCGTTGTGACACCTTTCTTCTCCCTCACATTTTTGCATTTCTCACATCCCTCTGGACATTCAAAATAGTCCAAAAGTTTCATTACATCTTCTTTATATTCTCTAAATTCGATCTCAACCGACATCTTTTCACCTTTTTAAAATCCATATATTCATTTTAATTATCAACAACCACATTCATGTTCATTCAGCCATCTCAAAAATAATTTCCGCTTCTGATATGGGACAGTAGATCAATTTTTCGATTTATTATCTGAAAGAGATAGTGATCACTATCAATTTATCAATTACTAAAAAACAGTACTCAAAAAGGATGGATCTGGTAGATCCAATGAATATTAGAATAAATTGAGGGTGAATTAACACCCTCGATGTTGTCAAATTTCCGATTAAAGCAGACCGGACTTCTGCAAGGTCATAAGGTTCTCTGTGGTGAGCTTCTGACCTGACTTGAACTTGTCAAAGATGTCTTCTGCATCTTTCCTAACATCTTCCATAGATGCGACCTTCTTGCCAGTGTCTTCGCCTTTCCTGATCTTGCGAACTTCTTTATCGATGTCCCTGATCTCTTTCTGTGCTGCAATGAATAACTTGTGTTGTTCATCAGCCTTCTCCTGAAACTCGACGAACTGTTTGTGAGCAGCATCAGATTCTGCACGCATCTTGTCGGCTTCCTTGAAGGTGGAGATCATCTTGTCATGATATTCCTGTGCTTTCTGTGCGTATTCTGAAAGGACATTGTGGAATTCTGATGCTTCGTCGCGAATCTCCTGTGCTTCTGTTAACAGGGTCTTAAGCTCTGTGTTGCTCTCGAGCTGCTCCTGCTTAACGACATAGAGTTTCTGAAGCTCTGTGATCTTGTTGACCAGTTCTTTTTCCTTGCCTGGGGTCAGCACTTCTGTCTGCTGTGTGAATTCAAGACGGTCGATATCTTTTCTGATATCTTTGATGGATGGACCGGTAAGATTGTTTGCGGTACGTAATGCATCGACCTTTGCAAATACTTCGTTTGCTTTGGCATTGATCTCGTCACGCTTTGCTTTGTTCTCTTTAACCTGCTCATTGTTCTCATCACGGAGCTTCTTGTATTCCTGTGCTTCGTTGATGAGTTCTTTTGTGCGCTTGTTGAGATCATTACGCTTTGCAGCAAGGGTGCTTGCTTCAGCGTTCAATCCATTTCTCTTTTCTTTAGCTTCTTCAGATGCAGTTTTAAGATCCTGCCTTTTGGTGTTCAATTCTTTCAACATGTTCTATATATCCTCCCGCTCCAGCAAAAAAGCTGGCATTTCATGCATTTCTAATGCACGATACGTAGGGCTTTAATCCAGATCGAGTGAATCGATGATCGGAATTATTGCCCTGAGGTCTTTTTGGGTAACAACCTCATCTGCATATTGGCGCAGAATCGGTTTTGGATTAAATGCAATTGCACATCCTGCTCGTTTAAAGAGGCAAATATCGTTGGCACCATCACCAACAACGATGCAATCAGTGGTCTCAAAACCCATCTCCTTTGCGATCTTTTCAAAGACCACTTCTTTGGAGCAATTATCTGTCATTGGACCGCTGACCTCGCCTGTAAGATGTCCGTCTTTTACAGCAAGTATATTAGAGTATACGTAATCAATTCCAAGGAGTTTACCAACTCTGTCAGTTGATAGAGTGAAGCCGCCTGACAGCATTGCTGTTTTGAATCCCAGGGACTTTACATGTTTAACAAGTTCTTCTGCACCGGGCATGAGTTGCATAGCTCTCATTGCTTCCTGTGCAGTTTCCAGCTTCAATCCTTTTAGAAGTTTGACTCTATCCTTTAAAGCCTGATGATAGTCAATATCGCCATTCATTGCTTTTTCGGTAACAACAGAAACCTTGTCCACAACGCCTGCAGCACGTGCAAGTTCATCGATACTTTCTGCATCAATGAGCGTACTATCCATATCAAAAACGATCAGTTTAGAATATCTTTTCTGAGAAATATTATTGCTGGAATTCACTTGACCATACCTGAAACTTTAAGATCCTGATTACGGATCTGTAATAATGGGATGTACTGAGATTGAACTACAATTCCCCACATTACTTTTAAGCTTTTCGGGTAGGATATGCCTTCTGAGACAGATCGTTAATCCAAATACTAACATAATATACACTATATGAGATGGTATAAGGGATAAAAGAGTTGCTGTATATTTTTTCTTTTCTATTTATTTTAAAAACCAGCGAATTATTATTTGATGTGCTTTCGAAAGCTTCGTTTCATTTTTGTGAGGTCGGTGCATTTTCAGCTTCTGTTATTGTAGAAATAATCAAAAATATTATATCCTAATCCGTACTTGCAGTAATGTGATCTACTATGGCAAAAATAGGATTTATTAAATTAGGAAATCTTGGTATGAGTCAGGTCATTGACCTTGTTCAGGACGAGATCGCAGCAAGAGAAGGTATCAGTGTACGTGTTTTCGGAACTGGTCCTAAGATGGGCAAAGCAGAAGCTGCAGAGACAGAAGCATTCAAGGAATGGGGTGCTGATTTCTATGTAATGATCAGCCCTAACTCCAGTGCACCAGGCCCAACCGCTGCACGTGAGCTTTACAAAGATGTTCCATGCATCGTTATCTCCGATGGTCCAACCAAGAAAGATGACAGACAGGCACTCGAAGATGCAGGCTTCGGTTACATCGTTATGACCGTAGACCCACTTATCGGCGCAAAGACAGAGTTCCTTGATGCTGTAGAGATGGCATCCTTTAACTCCGATGCAATGAAGGTCCTCTCAACCTGTGGTGTTGTCAGGATGATCCAGGAAGAACTTGATGCAGTCGCTGCACAGGTCGACGAAGGCAAGTCCGGCAAGGACCTTGAGCTTCCACACATTCTCGCAAAGCCAGAGAAGTGCATTGAGCGCGCAGGTTTCAACAACCCATACGCAAAGGCAAAGGCACTTGCAGCACTCCACATGGCTGACAAGGTCGCACAGATCAACTTCCCTGCATGCTTCATGATGAAGGAGATCGAACAGGTCACACTCACAACTGCTACCGGTCATGAAATGATGCGCGCAGCAGCACAGCTTGCAATCGATGCACGTGAGATCGAGAAAGCAAACGACTCTGTCTTCAGGAAGCCACACTCTAAGAAAGGAGTCCAGATGACAAAGACCGCATTGTACGAAAAGCCACAGTAAGTGTCTTTTCGACACTTATTCTTTTTTTAATTTCATGGACACTTTAACTGTAATTGGCATTGCGATTCTTGCTTTCGTTCTCATTGTAGCTGTTACAGCAATGAATCTCAAAGCAGCTTCAAGTTTTAAAAAAGAGGCATCAGAGTCTTCCAGTTCTGCTTCAGGAAGCGACAATGCTCTCGACAATGATGAAGACGAAGAAATGAGTGGCGATATGGTCTGAACAGAATATTCAATAAAAAAAGCTGGCATCTTTAATGATGCCTGGTGTAAAAATAAGTCTTTTAATTTGATTTGAACTTATTTTGTTTTATTTTGGTTCTTCTTTTGCACGTGGCATTGCAAGGATCTCGCGAACCTGTATGTCAAAGAAGTTCTGTGAATGTGCAGGTCTTACCACAAGAGCCACATCGGCGCCCTGGCGTGTTCCTCCGATAGCTATTACTTCGGTATCCTTTGAGACAGGAATGTGGCCTGAATCTGCTGCCATCATCACGACTTCCAGGGCGACCTTGAAACCTTTTCCGAAGACTGCACGAAGTGTGTCAGAGATGACATCTGCACGGCTTGCACCTCCCAGCCTCTTTGAGATAGCACGTTCCACTCCTGAGAACATGTGTGATTGTGTGGTGACCAGAACGCCCATTTCCTGCAGTTTCTTCAGGTTATCTTCGTCCATTTCCCAGTTTCCATCCTCGCGGAGTCCGTACTGATGGGTTATAGCAATTATCTTTATGTCTTTGCCCTTAACCTCTTCTGCCATCTTCAGGGCCGTATAACCTTCTGTACTCGAAAGGACAATATTTTTTATCCCCAGTTCTTCTGCTCTTTTGGCAGCTACCTTCACAACATTGTCAGTGTTCTGTTTGCCGACATTATCGAAATATTGTATAGACCTTTCCATGATCATTTCTCCATTATTTGAATGCATTTTGTTATCATCGGTTTTATGTATATCGTTCTGCGGTCTGATAACGATGTTCTTATCTATGAGAATCTCCAATTATATAATAAGTGTAAAGTATACGAACTGAATAGTGATGGGGTTACATTTTATAGAGGGTGATTTTTTTGTCAGAAACAGATGATTATGATGCGATCGATGTAGAGATCATAACAAAGCCCGTAAGATCAAAAGAGCCAATATTGATCGAAGGTTTTCCGGGAATAGGTCTTGTGGGTAATATTGCCAGCCAGCAAATTATTGAAGAACTGGACATGGAATATATCGGTTCCATTGAATCCAGGTATTTCCCTCCTATAGCTGTTCTGTACGAGGGTCTTGTCAACATGCCGGTCAGAATATATGAGAGTGAGGAACATAACCTTGTGATGGTGGTATCTGATATCCCTATCAATCCTTCTGTTTCCTATGATGTTAGCAAGGCTCTTGTCGGATGGGCCAAATCTGTCGGTGTAAAAGAGGTTATCTCTATCGCAGGTATTGCTACTATGGGAGAGGATAACAAGGTCTTTGGTGCAGCGACCAATGAGGAAATGCTGGAAAAGATCAAAGAAAAGGTAGAGATCTTCCAGATGGGTACGATCTCAGGTATTTCCGGTAGTGTAATGGCAGAATGTTTCATGCATGGTCTGCCGGCCATAAGCCTTCTTGGGGCAACCAAGACTCAGAACCCGGACCCAAGAGCAGCGGCAGTGGTCGTAGATGTCCTGAATTCCCTGTATGGATTTTCGATAGATACGGAGGATCTTATTGAACAGGCTGAAAAGATCGAAGTTGAAATGCAGAAGCTTGCTGAGGATGTTCGTACAACTGAACAGTCAACAACGCCAAGAAAAGAGTTCCCAATGTACGGGTGATCAAAATGGAATACGTCGCACTTACGGGTATATCGGATTTAGTCATCTCTGAACTGAAGAACCATCAGTTGCGCACGATCGAGATACGTACGCCTCAGAATTTTTTCACAGCCTTAAATGTGAATACAGGTGATAATGTATTTCTTACTCATACTTCCATACAGGACCTGATGCATGGGACCACCGGCATAATTGCAAAAGTGGTAAAGCACCAGTTGTCAACCCACAGGACAATTGCCAGCAATGACATGTTCTTTGAGGAGCATGAGACCATGATGATCCGCCTTCAGCTCCAGACCAAAAGCATTGCTCGCATAAGCAAGGTGCTTTCCAATGATGTCGGAAAAGAGACTCGTGTATTGGCTGAGGATATGTGCTTCTACGAAGCACGTTAAATGTGGATAAATTACAAAAGAAAGCTGGTTTGAAGCACAAGCACATAAGTTTAGGTCAATTTCTGGTTTCAGGGATATTCTTCAATCCCTTCTCTATTTTTTCTGCTTTGTCAAAGCGTAGGCCGATAGGTATCTCGTTATCGCTATAATCACTGTGCTTGCGTGAACCCTTGCAACCGTAGGATAATCCTATCCCTTTTTCATACGCAAGTGCCGTACAATCTCCGCATATGGAAGCTGCACCGAAGGTGTCGATGCATAAACGCTCTCCATCGTTATATGCCATAGCCTGAACTATTCTCATAGCTTTCTCTGGCATCAGGTAGAGTATCATTACATCAAAATGACTATCGTTCTTTGACAATGGTTCGATCTTCATGTGGTCATATTCCCTGCTGACTCTTGGAAGATTTGAGGCTGCATTGGCAGCGGTCTCTTTGTCAATATAACGACCGGACTTAAGGTAATAGCCATCCGGCTTGTCTTCAGAAACTCCCAGGACATATTTTCCGGGGGGGCATCGCTGGGAGGAGGCAAGAAATGCCTCTCCTTCGCGTGCTTTTGTAATAAGTTCACAGTACAGGAAGTCGTATTCCTCGCCTATATCTCCTTTTTCAAAGGTTATGCAGACTGGCTCACCTTTGTCCATGAGCTTTGCGATCTCTGTGAACATATTTCTTCCCTCAAATTGTTTTTTATTCGATCTCTGCTCTGATTGTTGTAAAGACGGGACCGCGGATATCAATTTTCTTGTTCTTGCCTGTTATATATCTCTGGGCAAGTGGGTCGAGCTTTATGTTGATCTCGGATGGTACCTTAACGATCCTTACACGGGTTTCCACTGTATTCTCTCCGCTTTCAACTGCTTCTTCGATCTCCCTGGCTGCTTGTGCTGCAAAAGCATCAAGGAACCTTACGCCTGTCCTTGCTGAGTGGTTCTCGTAAGCCTTCTTCCACTTCTTGTTGTTTGGAAGTCCCAGAACATCATTCTCATAGACAAGCACTTCGTTGAATGTTGCTGGTCCACAGAGCTTTGTATCCTCTTCAGGTTCCACTACGGATACTTTAACCTTCTTTCCGTTAATCGATCCTTCCCAGGCAGCAAATTCGCATGGGCTTGGTTCTGATGAATGTAGCTCACATTGCTCAACGATGCTGTCCATGATCTCCTGACCTTCGGTGGTTTCGGGCAACTTGTCCACAAATATCATCGTTGCCAGTTCTCCGTCTTTCAATGTCCATTCGGAGTACTGTGGGATCTGTGGATATGTCATTGCACGCAGGTCGGTGGAGTCGTGAAGGATCATGGCGAGCCTTTCAACGCCAAGTCCGAGATTCATGACCGGGTATGGTATATCGTATTCTGAAAGGGCGATTGGTGAGTAAATTCCAAAGGTTGCGATCTCTATCCAGCCATCGGAGTATTTTGTATTTGAGCCCACAAGTTTTGGATGATATGCAAATACTTCGATCTGTGTGTCCGGGACATAATATTTGCTCCTCTTCTCATCAGGTCTGAAAAGGAACTTTTCGAAACCGAACTGGGAAAGAAGTCCCTGTGCAACTGCTTTTCCATGGTCTATTGTGACATCTTCGTCCATGATCACACATGAAGCAGTGTAGTAGGTCATGAGACGTGATGCATCTTCCTGCTGTTCTCTCCTGAAAGCACGGTCGATCGAGAAGAAGTGGAATGGTGGTCTTGCACGTTCCAGTATCCCTGCAAGGGAAAGGAACCATCCGGATGTCATGTGGCTTCTAAGTGTTTTCCTGGTGGCCTGAGGGGTAAGTTCCTTGAATTCCGGGAATACCTGGTCGATCATTTCGACAACAAGGGCGTCAGAAACATCGAGTTTGTGTGCGATTTCGGGGACAAGGTCATCTCCTTCAACTTCTCCCTTCTTGTATGAATGGAGAACTTTTCGGATGATCTCGATCCCGTCATCATCAATACCTCCAAGCATCTCTTTTATTGTTGCGATCCTCTGGTCGGAGATGCCAACGTTTGGTCTTGGTAATCCTGCCAGGTAGAAACAGCGGTCAAGGACTGCCAGTGCTTCGTGACCAAACTGCTTGTGAACTTCACGTTCATCCACAATGAGCGGATTCATCATCTCGTCAAAGCCCATACGCATGTAGGCTTCTCTGAGCTTTGATATTGTATCGTAGACCGGATGTGCTTTTCCAAAATTGAATGATGTGTGTGGGTACTGCTGGTTCAGCCCTGATCTGTGAACAAGGTCCTTCCCATTTTTCCATGTAGCATCAAAGTCTTCTTTGGTTGCTTTTCTTATGGCTTCAGGATCGAATTTCATGATAAAATCTCTTTTAATTTATAGTAATTATCGCATGTATTAATCGTAATTTCATGCATAAAAAGTTATCAATGGCTATTATACTTACGTTCGGGAAAAGCATGTAAGCTACAAGATGCATAAAATAAAAGGATAAGTTTGGTCTGAATCATCAGACCGGATCTCTTCCCACTTGTCGTGGGTCGTTTTGATATTAATCGTCTACAGGAATTGTTTCAAGCTGGCTTGCAACATTCCAGATAAGGGTTCTTGTGTGCAACGGGATATTTGGATCGTTGCTGATGTCTTCCAGTATTGAAATACTGGATGATGTTCTAAGGAATAGTGGCTCTGCTTCGTTATTCAATGTTGCAAGGATGTCATTTGCTGAACGTCTGATGTTCCTTGGAACTGAATTATCGTTTGCGATGTGTTCTAACACTTGCGTACATTGCTTTATGACGTCTTCAGGTTGGCTGGCTCCTAACATTTGGATCACCTTAAAATGGTTTAATGATATAAAATAAGAATCAATGCTGTAGTATCCCTAACAATTATATCCTATAAAAAGACTTTCATTCATGGAGTAAGTGAAAAGGTGAATAAATGAGCGATAGTGATGATAAAATAAAACAGATCTCAAGATTATTGGAACTTGGTGGCACAATGCTTGCACAGCACTGCACAACATGTGGAGCCCCTATGTTCAGGTATCACGGCGATGTACTTTGTCCTATTTGTCAGGGTGAAGGCGTTGGCACAAATATGGCTTCACAGGAACAAATGATGAGGCCAGAAGTCCCCACAGTTCCACAGAATATTCCGGTTCAGGAAGCCACAACATTTTCAGAACCTGCAGGGCAACTTCCGGCAGATCAAGTGCCAATCTCTTTTACTTCTCCTGATGTAAGGCAGGGGTCTGTGCCTGCATCCCCGGTCAAACACGTGGAAGTTACGGGTTCTGTTGCCGATATGCTGAAAATGAAGTTAGAATCCATTGCAAGTCTGGTTCATTCCGAGAATGATCCTCGCAGGATCAGGGAATATCTTGAGATAATGGAAAAATGCCTTGATATCCTTGAAAGGCTTAATTGAACAACCTAGTCTTAGATCGGTCAAACAGTTCATTGATAGTTTGCTGATGGCCGATAGGATCAAAATTGAATAATAAATTAAATAGCTAATTTAATGGCATGGTCGGTTTAGGTATTGGTTCAATATGTTGGAACTTATCCGGTCAAAAAATAGAAATGAACATGCTTTAATAAATTTCAGGGCGATTCTGCCCTTGTTCACCTTTTTATCCTTTATATTTACCTGTGAGAATTTCCCTCATCTTTGATGCGGTCTTTGGTCCGATGTTCTTGACCTTTGTCAGTTCATCCTGCTCGGCTTTCATGACATTTTCAACCGAATCAAAATGTTCGAGCAGATTTCTCGCAGCATTGGGCCCAATATCACTAATGGAGGACACAATGTATTCCTGCTGCTGTGAAAGCAACATTGAAGACTTCTTCCCGTGCACACTGATCTCTCTCTTTTCATCAACTTGCTCTCTTTTTGCCAGGATACTGATAAGGGATGCTGTGTCTTCAGGATCTCGTGTGTACAATACCGATACGCCGAAATCCAGTACAAGGGCTGCAAGGGTTCCATGTATCACATTCGGATTAAGCATTCTGGAAGTGAACAAACCATCTCCCTCAATTATCATTATGGGCTTATCATAGGCTCCTGAAAGGTCGGATATTTGCCTGAAAAGATCCCTGTCAAGCAGGCTACTCACAAAGTCCTCTGCACTCTTACGCTCGATGGCTGTCCTGTCGCTGACGATATAATCTCCTACCTCAAGGGTCTTGACAACGATATTAATTCCCATCTTCTCAAGATTTCGTGCTACCGTGCTTCGAATCTCCCTCTGGTCAAGGACAACTGTAACTTCATCATCTGTAAAGTCTGAGAGTCCCGTTTGCTGTTTCTGGGTAACCCCAAACTCACTTGTAATGTCCTGATTCCCATTGTCGGAGGACATTGTCTCCTGCCATTGCTGCATATTGCTCTGCATCCGGCGCTCTTTGTGGTTACAGCTCCAGTAGTATGCTTCATCTCTTGTGCCTTTGGTAACAAGGACAACGACCCTGCCTTCATGTTTCCTGCCGGTACGACCTTTTCTCTGTATGCTTCTGATCTCCGAGGGAACCGGTTCGTAGAACAGTACAAGGTCGGTGGCAGGTATGTCGAGTCCCTCTTCAGCTACTGAGGTCGCTACGAGGACATTGTAGTCTCCTGCCTTGAATTTCTCGATGATCTCTACCTGCTGTTTTTGGGTGAGCCCCTTGTCGCGGAACTTTGAACTCTGACCCACGAACTTGACAGGTCGTATTCCTTTTATCTCGGAAAGGGCATTTGTTACCATCTCGGAGGTGTCACGATAATTTGTAAAGACAATAACCCGGGATTCCGGTTTGCCATTGAGTTCCCTGGAAACCAGATCACGAACAACATTGAGTTTGGGATGCTCTGTGCTGCATTCCTTTATCCTGTGGTAGAACTGTCTCATGTAGAGGTCTTCAGAAAGGCGTTTTGCAGCCTTGCTTCCGCTCTTTGAGACAGCTTCGTTCTCCAGCCTGTCAGCATATTTTGAAAGGGATTCGATACCCTGTGTCTCAATGATCTCCACAGCATGGTTCACTTTCATTATCTCTGCAAGTATGGACAATGCACTGAACACTGCCGGATCGGCCATGCCTCTTAGTTCTCCCTGCAACTTTTTCTGCAGACCCAGTAGATCCCTCTTTGAAGCACTCTTTCCGTATGGGAGGGAATATCCAAGTTCTCCAAGCTTCTTGAACCTGTCATCAAGGACCTTGTCCAGGAGCTTTTTCAGCTCTTTCATCTCATCCGGCAGTATGACGTGCTTCCATTCTATCTCTTTTTTGTGAATGTATGGGGCAACATCCGAATCGGATTCTGTCTTGATGGCAACTGAACTTATGAACAGGTTGTTGCAGACCTCACTGATCTTCTCATCGGAACTTCCCGGGCTTGCAGTGATAGCAAGACAATGCGGGTTCTTAGCATCCTGGAAATATCTCTCTGCAATATAGGTGTAAGCATAATTCCCGACAGCCCTGTGTGCTTCGTCAAAAGTGATGTGCGAAATATCCTCGAGGCTTATCCTTTTTGTGAGGATGTCATTCTCGATGACCTGTGGTGTTGATATGATGATCCGTCCCTTTTCCCAGAGCTTTGCCCTGTTCTCAGGGGAAACTGCACCTGTGAATGTCAGTATCTCTTCTTCGGGTATGTTAAGGGCAGCTTTTAAAAAAGAAGCATGTTGCTCAACCAGTGGTTTTGTGGGAGAAAGGATAAGGACCTTCCCTCCGGCCTTTTCCAGCCTGGAAATAATAACAAGAAGAGCAACGATGGTCTTGCCAAGACCGGTTGGCAAAACTACCAGTGTTGGTGCTGATAGTGCCTTTCCGGCAAGGTCAAGCTGATAGAGCCTTTGTTCTATAGTGTCTGGTTTGACCAGGGAGTGTTTGATAAAGTTGCTCATATTTATTACAGGTTTGAATGTTGCTTGATGCAATTACGTTCTTAACCTTATTAAATATGAGGCAAGCGGTGTGAAAGTGTTTACAGCTTCACACCTGCAGTATCAAAGTCCTTCTTTCCATAGACCAGGTCATATATTGCATCTTCAATGCCATCTATTGGTGCCCTTACCTGTTCCATTGTATCACGGTCTCGGATGGTCACGGATTTATCTTCGATCGTATCATAATCGACGGTTATGGAATATGGTGTTCCGATCTCATCGTTCCTGCGGTAACGTCTGCCGATGGCTCTTGAATCATCATAGGCTACAAGCAGTCCCCTGTTTCGAAGCTTTTCTGCGATCTGCTTTGCAGGACCCATCAGTTCTTCTCTTGTAAGCAGTGGCAGGACAGCTACCTGTACAGGTGCGACCTCGTTCTGGAACCTGAGGACTATCCTTTCCTCTTCATCCTCATCGCCTTCTCCAGCGACAATTTCTTCTTCAAAGGCATGTTCCATTGTACAGTAGAGGATCCTGTCAATACCATAGGATGGTTCAATGACATGCGGTACGATCTTTTCACCGCTGACCTTGACAGTTTCCTGTGCATAGGATATGATATCAGAAGGAACTGTGAACTCCTCACCATCAACAGTTACCTTGATCTCTTCCTTGTCAAGTTCGTCGGAGCTTAATTCTTTAAGTGCATCGGCAACAGCCTTTGCTTTCCCTTTGAACAGAGGTCCCATTTTTGCCATGTTTGGCTTGACCACGAACTGTTCGATCATCTTCGGCTCATCGTACTCGATATTGACCACAAGTTCTTTTCCACTGGTCTTTGCATGTGCCATCAGGTCATAGTCTGTCCTGTCCGCAATTCCAACGACCTCGATCCAGCCGAACCTGTCGGTAAGTATCTCAGCATCCCAGCAATCGATAGCATAGTGTGCCATCTCGTCTTTCTGGTGCTGCCTGAACCTGAGTTTATCTGCAGCAATACCCACACGTTGCAGGAAACTGTTTGTAAGTGCAATGTGGTAGGCCAGGAATTCATGTGCAATGATGTTCTGATCGATAGCTTCCCTGATGGTCATCTGTTCGATAACACCCTTTTGCTGTGCTTCATCTGAATAAAGGTTTAATGTAACACCTTCGAAGTTTCCAATGTTCGGATGGGTCTTTTCTTCAGGATGGGTGAATATTTCAGCTTCCGCCTGTGTGAACTCACGAAGTCTGATAACTCCCTGCCTTGGTGATATCTCGTTACGGTATGATTTTCCGATCTGGGTTGCACCAAAGGGAAGCTTTTCACGATAGTATCGAGACAGTCTCTGGAAATTTATGAACATTCCCTGTGCAGTTTCAGGACGCATGTAGCCCTGTCTTCCTGTACCCGGGCCGATACTCGTCTTGAACATCAGGTTAAACTCATAAGCTTTGCCAAGTTCGCCACCACATTCAGGACATCCAATGTTGTTCTCCTTGATTAGCCTGTCAAGTTCCTCGTTGCTCAAAGCATCTGCAATTTCTACTATCTTATCAACAAGGTGATCTGCTCGGAACGCTTCGCCACATTCTTTACATTCGCAGAGGGGGTCAGAAAAACCTCCAACATGGCCGGATGCGACAAAAACATCTTCGATACCAACTGTGGGTGTCTCGATCTCCATGAACCCTTCATGGATAACGTAGAGTTCACGCCAGATCTGCTCGATCCTTCTCTTTAAAGTGCTTCCGAGAGGTCCGTAATCATAAAATCCTGCAGTACCTCCGTACAGCTCAAAGGAGTTCCACAAAAAACCTCGTCTTTTTGCCAGTTCAATTACCTGTTCATACCTGTCCATGATAGATCCTCATAATTCCGCGATCATATTGTTGGGGATTATAATATGCTATATTATCGATATTTCCTGCCTTTATGTAATGGGAATATCTGAAACCCGAGTTCATTTTTATATTTTTCAATATGTTGGCTGGTTTATATTTCTGATTAACGCACTTTCCACATATAAATTTGTGTCTGTAAGGAACCATTTCATCATAAATATATTGACTTTAGCTTTTGATATCTGAAATTTATTTATAAACGAATTTGTTTATTTGTTTGTCCTGTCAAAGATCATATTCATGTGTGTAGTAAAATAATTTGGTAATTTCTTTTCATTTGCTTATGTTGGTGCTGAGTTTCAAAAAAGTATGTTCAATACACAGACCTCATAATAATGATAATAATCAGCAACATCTTTATATAGTTACTGATGCATATTATTATTTAGGCAAGACCGAAAAAATCATATCGTACCACCACCACCACAAACTGATTTTTTATTGGTCATTCCATCACGGTCTTGCTATTATTCTTCATTTTTAGTTATTCCTAAAGCTTCCAGCTTTGAACTTTTATTTTTCAAACTGCTTATTTTTATATTTTTTTTATTTATCGATCAATGGGATGTCGCATCGATTATTCTAGGTATTTGCATTTATTTTTTACATACAAAACAAAAAACAATTTCGAAACTTATATATAGTTATTAATATATTGTATTAGTTAAGCAAGATCGTAAATCATATTGTACCACCACTACTAACTGATTTTGTTGGTTATTCCATCACCGATCTTGCTATGATTCTTATTTCTAAAGATTGATATTTTTGATGCTTATTCTAAAGAAACACATTCTTTTCGGAAAAAGCAAAAACTATCAAAGTTGGGATGTATTGCATATTTTTTATTCTATTGAGGTAATTAATATATTTTAAAAAAGGAAACGAATTTTATAAATCGGTTGGAATGCTAAATCCTATTGTAGTTCCTTCACTTAGTTCACTTTTTAATAAGACTTCACCATTATGCATTTCAACGATTTTTTTCACAAGGGCAAGGCCGAGGCCATTACCTTCATGTAATCTACTGCTCGAAGAATCAACTTGTGTAAATGGCTCAAAGATTGTTTCATGATAATCTTTTGAAATGCCAATTCCTGTATCTTTGACTTTGATGATCAAGCATTTAGTGCTCTTTTCCACCCTAATCATTATTGAACCACCATCAGGGGTGAACTTTATAGCATTAGATAAGAGATTAAAAATAACCTGTTTTAATTTTATCTTATCAGCATTAATGCAAAGATAATCAGCTTCGATACTTGTGTTCAGGCAGATATTCTTTTTTTCTGCAAGAGGAGAAACAATTGATATTACATCATTCAATATATCTAAAACTATAAATTTTTCATTCTGAAGCTCCGCTTTATCAGCCTCTATTTTTGAAAGGTCCAGAATATCATTGATAAGGCTTAGTAAATGGTTACCACTTTTAGATATATTAGTTATGTATCTTATTTGCTTATCATTGAGCAAATATTCGTCATAATGGAGAAGGAAATCTGAAAAACCAATGATCGAATTAAGGGGTGTTCTCAATTCATGGCTTACATTTGCAAGAAACTCACTCTTTGCTTTATTGGCAGACTCAGCAGTAATTTTTGCATTCATTAATGCAATTTCGGCTTCTTTACGTTCAGTCACGTCATGCATAACACCATTAATTGAAACAGTGTTTCTTTCTTTGTCTATTATCCATGCAATGTGATTTTCTACCCACCTTATTGTTCCGTCCTTTCTTCTTATACGGTATTCTAAAACACCATTTTCAAGATTTGTCTGCATTTCTTCATATTCTAAAAGGACCTTCTCTCTATCTTTAGAGTGAATGGTAAATTTCCATAAATTCAGATTACTGTACCATTCTTCAATAGTATATCCGAAAATTTTCTCAACAGCCGGATTAGTAAATGTTGTTGCAAAGGTTTTAGGGTCAATACAGTATACCATTTCTTCAATATTTTCAGCCAACTCACGATATTTTTTTTCTGATTCCATCAAAGCATCAGTTGCTTTTTTTCTCTCTGTGATATCTCTTATGATTACCATATCTGCCGGTTTACCTTTGTATTGGATGGTAGATGCATTGATCTCAACAGGTATCTTTTTTCCATCGTTTGACAGGATATCTATCTCATAATCCGGCTTAATGGCTTCTTCCAGTCTCTTTACATATCTCCTTTTTAGTAGATCGGTATGCTCGGGCGAGATCAAATTCATAAAAGGTATTTCGTTTGTTTCATCAAAGGAATATTTAATTATATCCAGCATTTTCGGATTTGCATATTTAATCATGAAATTCTGGATAATAATAATTCCATCATTTCCATTTTCGACAAGAGCGGAATACTTTTCTTCCCTTTCTTTCAATTTATTCTCCATTTCATGCCTGTAAAGGGCTATCTCTATAATTGTGTATAATTCCTTCTCTTCAAAAGGCTTGAGTATGTAACCAAAAGGTCCTGTTATCTTTGCTCGCTGCAAGGTATTGTCATCGGCATAAGCGGTAAGGTAGACAACTGGAATGTCATATCGTGTCTGTATATGTTCAGCTACTTGGACACCGTCCATATCCCCATCCAGCATAATATCCATCAGCACCAGATCCGGACAAATCTCTTCTATTTTTTCAATAGCTTCTTCCCCGGATGCAAAAGTGAAAGGGACTGAATATCCGAAATATTCCAACGTGTTCTTTATGTCCAGGGCTGTAATGAGTTCATCCTCTATAACTAATATTTTTTGTCTTGTCATTAAAGCTCCCCCAACTCCTTACTTATTCCTCAAAAGTTATCACGAATTTAGTACCCTCGCTTCGATCAAGCTCTATTTCACCACGAATTTGTTTTACAAGTGTTGTTACCAGTTGCAAACCTAATGAATGTGAATTCCTATAGTCCAGCTCTTTAGGAATACCTGTCCCAGTGTCGCTGATAATAAGTGTAAACATCTTGTTTTCAAGATGGAATTCAATATTGATGTCGCCTTCTTGCTCTTCCTGATAAGCATACTTTAAGGAATTTGAAACAATTTCATTGATGATCAATCCAAGGGGGATAGTTCTCTCTATTCCCATGTTTATGTTATCAACGTCCAGTTTCAATTTGGCTGCACGGTTGCCTATCCTGTATGTCTGGAAAAGGTAGTTCGTCAAATTTTTGATGTAATCCCCAACATTTATACTTGCCAGATCCTTTGATTGGTACAGTTTCTGATGGGCAATGGCCATTGATCGGACGCGGTTCTGACTCTCCTTGAATGCATCGATTACTTTTTCATCACTGAAGTTTCGAGATTGAAGGTTGAGCAAACTGGAAATGATTTGAAGGTTATTTTTCACCCGATGATGGATCTCTTTTAACAAGGTATCCTTTTTCTGAACTTCTTCTGCTTGTTTGCGTTCGGTAACATCTTCTACAACGCAGATGCCTCCCAGCGAAGATTCGTTCTTCGAGAAAATTGGGTTAGCTTCAGCTTTGATCATTGTATGTTTGCCACCGATGACTGATCTATACTCTCCTTCATAATGTCCTGGTCTTTTAGAAAGTGTTTCTCTAACGACCTTAGACACTTGAACATTTTCCGGTGACTTCAGTATATTATATCCGATTATCTTTTCTGCAGGTGCTCCAATGATCTTTGCAAAACTATCATTAGAATGGGTAATTACTCCATTTTGGTCATAATGGAAAATTCCTACCGGAGAATGCTCAAAGATCATGCGGTACTTGTTCTCAGAATTAAGTAATTCTTCTTGTACCCACTTTCGTTTTTCTTCCACGGCTATTGCCGTAGCAATCACCCCTATCATCCATTTATCTTCTTTTGTGGGTACAAAATCGTTCTGGAACACACAACATAGGGAGCCAACGCAGTTTGTTCCAAGCTTAACCCCTGTTCCTACATAGGTCTTTAACCCATATGGGATTACATTTGGGTCTGTGTGTGCATATGCTGTTTCGTAAAGGTTCCGGATTACCATCAAGCGATCTTGTGCACGCTGGATCACATCATAGCAAAGATGTCCTTCTGGCTCATCAACGGGTTTGTAATCAGTTGGTGTATTCCACTGTCCCCATGAACAGAGCAAACCCTCATCTAATCGGTTGTAGAATGCACAGTTAGCTCCCATCATTTCTCCGAAAAGGGCTGTAAGGTAATTGATGTTCTCTAATGGATCAGTCCCGAAGCTTAAGAAACATTCGTTCATCTTTTTGATGCGGTACTCTGCTTGCTTACGTTGTGTGATCTCTTGTTGGAGCTGGTTGTTGGTACTTGTCAGTTCTGCTATATTTTGTCGGATAATTTCCCGTGACTCAATATTGTGCAGCAATGCGCTCATCTGGTGAGTGAACACCATGAAAGACGGTCTGAGCTCTTCATCGATTTTGTCATAGAACTCCTTCTTTTTTATGGATCGTCCTCCCAGAACAAATCCCTGCAGATCTCCATCCTTGTAATATGGGGCGTAAATAACCTGGCATAATCCAAGCGATTCCCAGGGATTTGTTGGGCTGGAATCCTCGATAAAGACGGCTTCTCTTGCGTTCACAATGTCATCGGAAACCATCCAGTCCATGACCAATGGATATTTTTCATCAAAACCATAATCCTCCACAAGCGTTAAACGATTATTAGCCATGTCGTAAGTGAAGAATGCACCACATTCAACCTCAAAAACTTCAACTATGGATTCTACCGTTATCAATAAAAGGTCATGCAGATCTTTACTCCGAATGGCTTTCTTGTTGTATGACTGGATCGACTTAAAGCGACCCAGCTCCTGATCAAGGAGATCTCCCGTATTGACAAGCTTCTGCTCAATCGCAGAAAAACGGCTTACCTGCTTCTGTAGCTTATTATACCTGGCTTTAAGCTCATCATAGTTCAAGGTCTCACCATTCATGATCATTTTCTACCTTTATTCATTCATGTTGCGAGGTGTTTGGTACGAATACACTGAGGGCCACATTATTCGTTGCATTTGACAATGACATACAGGGCTGTTGTATAGTTATGGAATTGGTCTCGCCCTCCTAATCTTGCAAACTCGCCCAGTCCGTACATTCCCAGCCATGGTACATCCTCATCGTTACATAGAGGATACTGCATCCTGGCTACAATTTCATCTTTAAGGACACGGTTTAACATTCCTCTTCCTCTTGCGACACAGTCCGCATGGAAAACGGCGACAGGTTTACGACCGTTGCATTTTTCTACGATCTGTCCAACCATCTGATCAAGACCATCAAATATTAGATCTTCATCCCTCTTGGTGAAGTGGAGTTTTGTGCCTTTGGGACACTCAACAGGCATGTAGATGCTACCATCCGTTCCTTTCTTTGCTATCACACGAAGGATGTGGGTGTTGCCATACTCTTCATGTAAGTTCTTTGGTAGTTCCTCTGCAAGTGCTCCAATTGGGATCGTATCCTCAAGTTGTGCTGTCTCGGGTAGTCCAAGATTCTCTGTCAGGCATTCCCAGGCTGGCTTCCCATTCAGCTCGTACACACGGTTCGACTCAGAGCGTGTAACTTCAAAAGGCATTTCCATGATTGCGAAACCATGGGAAGCTTGTGTTATTACCTCGAGTGTAGGGTCTGCAAAACCAATTGCTAATGCAGCTTTTTCAAATATCTGGTCGCCAACGAACTGGAAGCTGTTCATGGCTTTCATATTATCAGAAGAGGTAGCTCCAAATATTGGAACATCTCGACCAAAAACTGACTCGATGCCTTCCAGCGCTTTGTCGGCAGCAATATCAATGCCTGATGCCAAAAAATGGATCATGTTGACGTTTGAATTTTTGCTTTTCAGGTCCTTGGCCAATTGGGCACCGACCTCATACGAATTTTGACCTGTTATATTGTCTTTTATGGCTACGGAATATTCATCTTTCCTGCCTTTTATCGTCATGATCGCCAGACATCGCATTGCTTCATTTGGTCCTTCTTTACCAATGATTCCTGAACAGGTACAACCCACAATCTGTGCACTGGGCGCGATTTTGTGTGCTTCACCTAAGATATCATTCAGATTATGGCCAACAGTGGCATAGATTACAACAAGATCGCAATCAGTGTTCTCTTCATCAACGAGTGCGTTTTCAAGGCATTCTGCTATGGCTTTTTTTGAGTTTACAACTGCGGTACTGCTGGATGAAAATTTTAGCATAGTTTCCCTCCACTTTAGTTAGATTATGATTCAGTAATTTTACAAATTATTTCATGTTAATTTCTGTGTCAGGGTAGTGTTATTATTATCACAAAAGAAATATTTTCTGATATAAATACATGATTGTTTTAATTGTACACTTAAATATTAGTTTTTACAAAATAGATACTATTATAATGAATAATTCAAAAGCAGTGCTCAGCTAATAAATCTTGGTAAGATTCAAGATATTATCGAACATCTCTATTAGCTGCCAAATAGGTGCTGAAAAAAATTAATTCTGATTCTGGCGGGAGTTTGCTCATATTTTATCAATATTTGCTTAATCTACAACTAAAATAAAAAGTGACTTAAAAATCGTATCGTGACCGATAAATACCCTATTTTCGGACAAAGCGGCTAATACAAAAAAGTACTTAAAACTAAAAAATGGATGCCGGGATCTCCGGCATGTGAACGGTCTTATTTTAGTCTTCCATAGCCTCGTCTGCAGTCATTCCGCCATGGACGACCTTTGAGATACGAGTGACAAGTCTTGTTGGATTGTCAGACTGGAAAACGTTCCTGCCCATTGCGACACCCTTGCAGCCAACCTGAAGTGCATCATAGATCATTTCGAGCAATTCTTTTTCGGTATCCATCTGTGGACCGCCTGCAATAACTACAGGAACAGGGCAGCCATCAATGACCTCTTTGAAAGATTCAGGGTCGCCGGTGTAGCTCGTCTTGACGATGTCAGCTCCAAGTTCTGCACCAACCCTTGCTGCGTGTTTCACGTATTCCACGTCAAGTTCGGATTCGACCTTTGCACCTCTTGGGTATGTCATTGCAAGAAGTGGCATTCCCCATTCGTCACATTTCTTTGCGATATATCCAAGGTCCTGAAGCATTGCTGCTTCATCATCAGCACCAACGTTGATGTGAACAGAGACAGCATCAGCGCCTACTTTTATAGATTCCTCAACGGTCGTAACAAGTACCTTGTGGTTTGGATCAGGTCCAAGTGATGTGGAACCGGAAAGGTGTATGATAAGTCCTACATCTCTTCCATAGCCACGGTGTCCGTGCTTTGCAAGTCCCATGTGACCAAGGACAGCATTTGCACCACCCTCTGCAACCTTGTTAACAGTTGATGGCATGTCGATCAGACCTTTGATAGGTCCTGCACCGACTCCATGGTCCATTGGTATGATTATAGCATTTCCCGTATTTCTGTCGAAAATACGCTCCATCCTGACAGATTTGCCAATTTCGCTCATGCTAGAGGAGATAGGTATTATATTACATATCCTTTACGTGGATGCTATTATATGGCATGTCATATGTTCTCATGCTGGTGTCTTCCACAATAACCTTCATCCACTTCGGTGTGAAGGTGGTAGAAAAGAAGCTGCATTATGCGTGCATCTTTCTGAAGGTCGAACCTGCTGATATTTTATATCGTAGGTTTGCACTCGTTCCTCTCCTTCTTTTTCTTCTCTTTGATCTAAGGGATATACTCTGGATTGTGTACAAAGAATCAGCTGATTTTTTGTTGCGGTCTTGAGTAAATTTGTTCCAAGAGAAATATATATATACAACATTGCCAATACAGGCAAACTTGATGTATGTAAAGTCAATTTGTTTTAGTCCAATAATAACTTCGTATCTCATCATTTCTCTATTTACGAATACATATGATCAAGGATCTTGGTGGTAATAGCATGCAAGAACATTCAACAAAAATAAACGTTCTTATGTCAGACGTTCCATATGGTGACCATACTACGCTTGTATACAAAAATGGCGATAAAGTGATCGATTTTGTCTCGTCTTTTTTAAGATCTGGCTTTAAGAGCAATGACCTATGCATTTGGATAACGCCCGGGATAAAAGATAGTGAAGGTCACGATGATCTTTTTGAGGAAAAAACCATTTTTGTTAACCAGAGTTCCGGTTCCTCTAATTTCGATCTTGTTTTTATGAGCCCTACACTGCTTTCGAATGCCAATGATTTTTGTGCTGCTATACTGGAATTTATAGAAAAGAAACACAAATATGCCATTAAATGTGGATTCAAGGGGCTTAGGATAAATTTTGATCTGATGGCAGATAAAGGTCAAATGTTTTCTTTCCTCAAACAGTGCAGAAAGTCGATCATTTCTTCAACTTCGACCATCGATCTGACTGCCCTATTTACTTGTCCTCTTGATTCATTTTCCTCGTCGGAAGTCTTTGACTTGATGGATGATCGGGAGAATACCATAATTAAAAAGAATGGTATGTGGGTCAATCTGATGGATCTTCTTAGCAGCAAGTACAGGAAGCACCTGCGCATTTCTCCTGAGTTGATGAAGAGGGAAAAAGAACTACATTCCATTTATAGTAACAGTCCTGTAGTGGCATTTCTCAGGAATTCAGAAAATGGTTTCCCTGTTGAATTCGTTTCTGAGAACATATCCCAGTTTGGTTATTCAGCAGAAGATCTCATGTGTCACAAGGTTCTCTATGAGGATCTGATCCATCCCTGGGACATTGACGATTATTTTCTGGCCTTTTCTGAGTGTATTAAAAATGGGGATCACGAATTTACAAAAGAATACAGGATATTGGACCACAAATGTAATCCTCGCTGGGTCAATGAAACGTCATTGATCGAGACAAATAATTCCGGGAGTCCGATTAGCTTCCAGGGCATCATTGTTGATATTACTGAAAGGAAACTTGCAGAAGAATCTTTAAGGGGATCCGAGGTTAACGCTTAACCCCCTTTTTGATAATTGCAATGGTCCATTTTCTTTTATGTCCAGGTTCGATACATTTTTGAAATTTTCCAGGGACTATACTGGACGTAAGTACACAGATATAGTGCTTTTAGTACAAAGACTAAAGCGAAGCTTTCCAGTACAAAAAGTAAAAATTTGGGCTAATATGAAAGTTCCAGCTATCTTAAAGATATTTTGTGCGGGCGCCACTATAGTTCATGTTAGATATTCTCATGCTGGTATCTTCCGCAATAACCTTCTTCCACTTCCGTTTGAAGGTGGTAGAAAAGAAGCTGCATTATACGTGCATCTTTCTGGAGGTCGAACCCGGCGGTATTGTGGACCACGAGCATGCATTCGCTTCTTCCACAATATCCTGCATCCCATACAGCGGTTTCAAGAGTAGCTCCACATCTGATAAGGCTGGAACGTGGTTTAGCGATCGCTGCCAGTGTCTTTGGTATGTTGACGATTTCATTCAAAAGGACTTTGTATATTCCCGGTTCAAGATGTATCCAACCATTCGCATTGAATTCGATCTTACTGCCTTCAGATATCTTTCTACCGGAATTATCAAAATCCACCGCTCCTGCACCTTCAATGGTCCTGACTTCCTGAAGGGTCATCTCCACGCCATTTGGCTGAAGCTGGGTGTCCATATCTATCATGTTCTCTACAAGAGGTGGATTCGCAAGTACAAGCTCTCGAAGTTCATTTTTTGATAAGAGGGTCATAGCTGCTTGATAGTCTGGATGGGTTATTATGATTTCGGGAAGGAATATTCGAATCATTTCAAGTGATGTTTTTATATCGGTTTGTATAAAAGTTGACACAAATTACCTATATGGGCAACATTTATATATTATACTGTAATACAGTCGAACTTGAGGTATGTAAAGTAAATTTGTTTTAGTTACACAATTGCTTCCGACCTCATAATTTTGCAATATGTGGATACATAAGATCCAGAAAAAAGGTGTTAATAGCATGCAGGAATATTCAAGAAAAATGGATTTGCCTATATCAGACGTTCCTCACGGCGACCATATGACACTTGTCTATAAAAATGATGATAATGTACTTGACTTTGTTTCTTCTTTCTTAAGGTCTGGCTTTAAACGTAATGATCTATGCGTTTGGGTAACGCCTGGGATGAAGAAAGAAGAAAACACGAATGATCTTTTCAAGGAAAAAACGGTTTATGTCAATCAAAATTCATGTTCCTCTAATTTCGATCTTGTTCTTGTGAATCCGGCATTGCTTTCTAATGTTGGATCTTTTTGTGATTCTATATTGGAACTTATTGAAAAAAAGCAGAAATATGTTTGTAAAAGCGGATTCAGTGGACTGAGGATCAATGTTGATCTGATGGCAGAAAAAGACCAAATGCTTCCTTTTCTCAGAGCGTGCCGAAAATCGATCATCTCTTCAACTTCAGCTATGGATCTTACAAGTTTATTTACCTGCCCTCTGGATTCATTTTCCTCTTCAGAGGTTCTCGAACTGGTCGATGATCGGGAAAATACTATCATGAAAATGAATGGTATGTGGACCAATCTGGTAGATATGCTAAGCAGCAAGTGCAGGAAGCACCTACAATCTTCTCCAGAGTTGATAATAAAAGAAAAAAGAACTACTGTTAATTTGCAGGAAAAATATATGAGTTTCCACTATTGAGTATCTGGGTATTGATATCATGAACAGCTATTCAATAGAAATGAATGTGCCTATATCAGGCGTTCCACATGGTGAACATTCTACACTTCTATACCAAAATGATGATGATGTTCTTGATTTTATCTTCTCTTTTCTGGAGTCGGGTTTTAAACGTAATGATCTCTGTATCTGGATAAAACCTGGGATAAAAGAAAATGAGGAAACAGATGGACTTCTCAATGAAAAGATTACTTTGGTTAAACAAAATTACGGTTCTTCGAATTTCGATCTTGTTCTTGTAAACTCTAATCTATTATCTAACGGGAAGGCGTATCATGATGCTATATTGGAGATTATAGAAAATAAACAGAAATATGCCGTTAAAAATGGATTCAATGGACTTAGGGTCAATATTGATCTGATCATGGATAAAGTTGACACGCTCCCCTTTCTAAGAGAGTGCCAAAATTCCATCATTTCTTCAAGTTCAGGTGTTGATCTTACGTCCTTATTTATCTGCTCTCTGGATTCATTTTCCTCTTCAGATGTTATCGTGCTCATGGATTGTCGGGAGAAAATCATCATGAAGAAGGATGGTATGTGGACCTATATGGTGGACCTGCTCAGCAGTAAGTACAGAAAACACCTGCGCACTTCTCCAGAGCTAATGAAAAAGGAAAAAGAGTTGAAGTCGATCTACAGGAAAAGTCCGGTAGTAGCATTCCTGAGGAGTTCGGAAAATGGTTTCCCTGTTGAATTCGTTTCTGAGAATGTATCTCAGTTTGGCTACTCAGCAGTAGATCTCATGGCTGATAAGGTTCTTTATAAGGATATAATTCATTCCGAGGATGTTACTGATTATTTTCTGGCCTTTTCTGAATGTATAAAAAAAGGCAAGTCAGAATTTACAAAAGAATATAGGATAATAGATCGTGAACGTAATATTCGTTGGGTCACTGAAACGTCACTGATCGAATTGGATGATCATAGGAAAGCAATTCGCTTCCAGGGTATCATTGTCGATATTACTGAAAAGAAACTTGCAGAGGAAGCTCTAAAAAAGACAGAACTTAATTTTAAAACTCTCTTTGATCATTCAAATGATGCGGTTTTCATTTACGACCTGTCCGGTTATATTTATGAAGTGAATGCTAAATTATGTGATTGGTTAGGTTATACAAGAGCCACATTGTTGAAGAAAAACATAATAGAGACCTTCAGTCCGGAATGCGCAGCACATTTTCATGAATGTATGGTAGATTTTTTTCATACTGGTGGATGTATCTTCGAAATGGCGCACCTTCGAAAAGATGGTTCTGAAATACCAATTGAAATGAGTGCTCAGCTTATAGAATATAATGGTAACGTCGCGATTCTGAGCATTTCCAGAGATATAACTGAACGCAAGAATGTAGAACATGCTCTTTTAGAAGCAAAAACCAACGCAGAGGCCTCAAATAACTTAAAAAGTGAGTTTCTGGCTAATATGAGCCATGAACTCCGAACTCCTTTGAATTCTATTATCGGATTCTCAGATGTCCTTCTCTACAATGACGAAGATCTGCTTAATGATGAACAAATAAGATTCATAACTAATATATCTAAAAGCGGTAAACATTTACTAAGCCTTATCAATGATATTCTTGATCTTTCAAAGATAGAGGCTGGTAAAGCTGATCTTCATTATGAAGTGTTTATATTTTTAGATATGTTGAATGATGTAATATCAATTGTTTCTCCTCTTGCTCAACAAAAAAACTTACATCTGGATACAATTATCGAATCTGATAATTTTTGTATTAATGCTGACAAGCTAAAATTAAAACAGATCATTTTTAATCTGGTGACTAATGCTATCAAGTTCACGCCTAAAGGTGGTTCAGTAATTATCCGGGTCGAAAAGAACACTGATTTATTAGTTATTAAAGTTGAAGATACGGGAATTGGAATTCCCAAATCTGCACAATATGATCTGTTTAAACCATTTACACAGGTGGACTCTGCTTCGAATCGCCAGTTTGAAGGCACAGGTCTTGGTTTGTCCCTCGTCAAAAAATTAGTAAATATGCACGGTGGTAATGTTTGGGTCGAAAGTGAGCCTGGTGTTGGAAGCACATTCGGTTTTAGTGTTCCTTTGTCTCTTGAATTACCTTAATTTTGATCGTTCCAATGCTTAATTACATTTTCAGGATGGTCATTTTTTCAGGAATTATGGACAATTACTGAAAAAAGCAATATTGCTGCTACTGAGAGTAAGAAATAAGTATGTGACAAAAAAACCATGCTGATCTCCGGTACAAGGCATGAGATATTGAATGAAAGTACCAGTACTGGTATGAACCTGATAATGTCCCGGTTTGAATAAGAGCTATTTCTTAAGATCTCCAATTCTGCTCCTACTTTAGTTGACCTTAAGACGAGGACCGCTGAAATGGCGTAGAATGCAATTATCGATATATAAGGAAGGATGGTTGTAGGTATCCTTTCAGGCAGAAGGTACAGGAATGTTACAATATAAAGTAAGATAAGTACCCCACAAGTAGCTTGAAACTTCGTTTACCTAATTCCAGAGAATTCAGGTCACTGATCTTTGTGAGCCTATAAAACACTGCAATTATCAGCAATGTCCCTATCAGGGAAATATTTGCAGATACGAGGTCGAACTGGTTCTCGTTAGCGATGAAAGTGCTTATCAATATCAGGAAAAGCACTAAAATGGCAGTTTTCCTTTTAGTTCGTTCCAGTATGATCTCATGCGTGGTAAGCACCTTTCCGGTCAATATCTCAAAAACAAGTATCGGAACGATGAAAGACATTATCGGATGCCATAAAAAGACCAGTATGGGAAATTCACCTATGCCCAATCCAAGAAAGGTACCCACGGATGGACCTTCGGAAGCGAAATGCCAGCCCACAAGACCTTGGTTATCCACGATTCATACAAACCAAAGAGCACTCCAAAAAGATAAAGCTGGATTAATGATGTCCGTTGTGTTAGCGTGATCCCTAAAAAGAACAAAAGATGGGCCAAGTAGAGCGGAAATGTTAGAGAATTCCCCAGCGTTGATGAACCATGTATGTGAAGCTCCTGAGAATACTTCTGCAAAGAGCATGGATAAGGTTCCTATCAGGAGTATGGGGGGGAAGTTTTTGCATGTTATGAATGATGGGGGTGCTTTGGAATTAGTAGTAAGATGGTATATTTGTGGGCTTTTTATTTCACCCACAAGTCGATCGCTTCAAAAGAATCTGGTCTGGGGAACCATTCAACGGTTGTGGTGTGGTATCCATTATCAGTTAGGATCGTTTGTAGCTTTGGATTAATACCTGTGGGGATCGTCAGATTTAGTCCCTTATTTGCTGCATGCGTTTCTAACTCTGCGAGGAATTGCCTGCCTTCTCCGATGCAATTCCATGTATGTGCACATAGTTCCTCTTCAAGTATTGCAAAGCGAACATAATTTCCAGTGCTCGATCTAATGATATATTGCTTCGATTTGTCCCCTGCAGATTCACACAAATATTCGGTACATAAGCAACCGCTTAAATTCGAGTTTTCTTCGGAATTCTCAAAAGGGTTCGTGCTAATATTTTCCGCTGTCATGATATTATCCCTCCTTGCTTTATAATATCATATGTTCACACATATCAGTCTACTGACCATTTTTTGTACAATTGTGGTCACAAATGGGGGTCGAGAAAGGTCAAGTCCAGATCAATCCATGATCTTCTGGAAATAAGGCCAATTCGTGGACATTCCCGGTGATTGATCCGGGATTTGTGCATTCTTTTTTGAGCTAGAGATTACTTCAAAAGCTATCTGCGAATGGTATTCGGACATGAACACTACGATAAGGGACTACCTTTCTTCCTACACTCTAAACCCCCTCAAGACTCAAAGCATATCTATTTCATTCATAAAGTCAAAATTCAACTTAACTATCGAAATTCATTTTTCCAACAGGGGATATAATATGAGCGATCTTAAAACCATAATTTGTATTCTGTGTACGGCTACCCTATTACTGGTAGCCTCTGGCTGTATCCAGCCGGACGATACATCTATTTCTGAGCAGGAAGATCAAACAGTTGAAGAGGAGCAGCCCGTTCTGTTTTCACAGGAAGACTATACGGTATCCCGGGTAAATGCGGCCATTGACCTTATGGAAGAAACAGGAGAACTGGCATTTCCTGAATTCAGGGAGAGCAATAGTGAGTGGTTCCACGATGATTTCTACATATTCATCTGGAAGACTGATGGGATGCGTGTTGTCTATCCGCCGGACCTGAGCGGCGAAGGTCAGAATATGAGCGAACTTGTGGACTTCAACGATAAACCCATAGGTCAGATATACATTGATATTGCTCTCAGTGAAGAAGGTGAGGGCTGGGTTGATTACTACTGGCCAAAACCCGGTGAAACTGAGCCTTTAATGAAGCATACGTTTATTAAGAGGGCATCGATCGGGAACGAGACCTATCTTGTGGGGTCCGGCTTCTACGTTGATGAGTGACCTGCACTGGAATGGGGGTGATAAGATGACTGAGAATAAACCTATTATCAGAATGTATTTTGCTAGAATCAAGGAAGCATTTTATGATCTGTCTGAAGAGGAAAAGTCTGAGTTTATGCGTAAGGATCGTGAGGAAATGGATGAACTTGGAATGAAAGTCCTGATGATGATCGACTGCCGTTGGTCCAATGAAGAGTGGGATTTTGTTGGGATCGAAGAATGGCCCAGCATAGAAGCTCTTGAGGAGCGTGGCAGATTCGAAAAAGAAGAACTGGAAGCTTTCAGGTATGTCGAATCGCGGACTTATCTGGGTACTTGTGAATCCTTTGCTGAATATGGTAAAGAATGAGATCTGGATCAATGGAGACCCAGACAAGTTCCAGAGAGTCTAATCTTCCTAAAAGGGATGCTCATGAACAGGGCTGAGATGGACAGAGTTGACAAGTTTGCATTCTGGGTATCTACAATATTCAGATTGATGCTGATCATAGGATGCATAGTAGCAACATTTACCGGAAACTGGATGCACTTAGGTTTCTTCATCTATGTCTTGATCGTAACCTTCCTGCCAAGCATAATCGAGAAAACGTACAGGTTTGAGTTTCCCAACGAGTTCGAAGTACTGATCATGCTCTATATCTATGCATCTCTCATGTTGGGTGAATATGGTGAGTATTTTGAAATATTCTGGTGGTGGGACCTCTTCCTTCATACATCCTTAGGTATAATCTTTCCAGCACTTGGATTTATTTTGGTATATGTTTTGAATTCTGAACATCAAGTAAATCTGAGCCCCTTTTTTATAGCACTGTTTTCGTTCAGCATTGCGGTGTCATTTGGCACGATCTGGGAAATATTTGAATATGTAATGGATGTGGTGTTCGGGCTCAATATGCAAACATCAGGACTGGTTGATACCATGTGGGATCTGATTGTTGAAACGCTGAGTGCATTATTAATGTCTACTCTGGGATACTTGTATCTGAAAAAAGATATCCATATTCGTCTGTTCGAAAAAGCTGAAAGGAAGTTCATCGAAAGGAACCCACGTCTGTTCAAAAAATGATGTGTGTTGACTTTGTAAGGGATTTATACATATATTATTTTTGGGCTCTGTAGAAATCCTCTTTTCTAAATCCAATTGAGCCACTACATTTTTTATAAGAAGAAGTCCCCTGTGACTTTTCCAACCAAAAACACAAGGGGATGTTTGTGTTTGTTCCAGATTGAAGATCTGGAACCCCCATTAAATCTATGATTTAATGGCTTGTCTAACAAGTACTTAAATTTTATCGACATAGCATTGCAATTAACACGATATTCACACCTTCCAATCTACAGTTGCAAATATTCAAAGCAAACTTACACTCAACATCAACTATTGACGTTGGTTTTGTTTAAAGAATACTTGAATGAAGATTACCGAGACTTTGTTGAGATCATTGAAATTATGGATTCTGTTCAATCAAAAATAGGACTGAACAAAGTTCCTCATTTTACTACACTTCAAAAATTTGTTACTCGAATCTATTCTGCATTTCTTGATCGTATCTTTAAGAGAACATTAGATCTATTTTACAAGAATGGCGAATCAATTGAAGTCACTGGGATTGATTCAACGGGGTTTACAAGTGGTTATTGTAG
>NZ_JRHO01000013.1 GCF_000765475.1 Methanococcoides methylutens | reverse complement strand
TATCAATTACTTGTAACTACAAATTTGCAAAATGGAGTGAAAGAAACGAACTCATTTGCAAATTATGTGTGAGGGAAATGTCATCAAATTAGAATGGGAAAAATTATGAACTAATTTGATAATCTCACTTGAGTTATCTTGTATCATACCAAACAAAGTAAAAGAACTAAAAAAAGGTGAGGGTTCGAATTTCTCCCCTCGCATAGCATTTCGGGGATATAGTTAACAGAAAAAAAGTGTACGGGGTTGTGCAAATTTGTCGCACAATCTTCATTTGTAATTACTGTCTAAAAACAATGGGAGTCAGAAGAAAGAATTATATCCTAAAAGTGACTTGGTAAAAATATGTTTAGTGAAAATACACTAATAACTGTAATAATTTTTTGTATTATTGCATTTTCTTCTGAAAAACACTATATTGGTAGATTTTCTTTGTTACCTTATGTTTTATTAGTATACTTTGAGATCAATGAAAACTGGTCAATACTACCAGATTTGTTAAAATTGTGGATTATAATTGGGTTTGTAATTGGACTGATAGCATTAGTTTCAATCATTAGTAATGATCCAATGTCATCAACAATATATGATTTAAGCTATGCAATTTATAGTGGTAAAACAGTAATGGGAATATATATTCCATTAATATTGTTTAAAGAATATTTTCCAACTTTTCTATTTGAACCATTGTTTTTTGCTGCAATGATAATTGGAATTGTTAGTTTTTGGTATGTAGGAGTTAATATTTTTAGCAATGATCCTCCCTTTAACTGAGTATACTTTGTACGCTGTTTTTTGGAGTATAACACAACATGCTCAAAGGGTCATATCGAAAAATACATTATACCGTATTTTATACTTTTTTTGATATGAATATAATACATGCTTTGAGCAAGCACATTAAATATTAATATGAAAAGAGATGTTAGATAAATAACAAGGCTAATTAATTATTTTAGGATGAATTAAAATGGGAATTAACTCTTTAACTGCTTCTTCAGCAGATTCATTATTTTTATTTACTAACATAGACATGGTTATAATTTTACTTCTCTCATTATCATTGCTTGCACTTAATTATTATCTTTTAAATAAAAAATCATGTTTTGAAGAAGATTCTCATAAATTTGCTTATTATATCTTAAATTTTGTAGGATTTTGTGTCCTTTTTTTAGCTTTATTGGGATTTTTTAAAGATCCTGAATTTAATACTGGATATACTTTTATATTATTTAGTGAAGGTTTATTTTGGTACTCTTTGAGGCTTTCAAGAAAAGAAGAGATTCAATCAAGCTATGGCGATAAAGAATACACGTATAATTCATTGATTTCTTATATGCATACTTCTTTAGTAGGCTCTTTGTACATGTTTTTTGCAATTGGCACATATATAATTAATAATTTTACAATCAGTGAAAACAGTATACTTATCTTTAGTACAATGCTTTTGATTTCGGTTATTAAAGTCTTTTATGGAATCTATATGGATGATAAAGGTGATGTCCACTACCATTTTTGGCAACTTCACATCTATGCTTATATTTTCGTAATAATATCTGTTTTTTTATCAGCAACAACATTTTTACTTTCTCTTCTTTTTAGCCTAAATGGATACCTTTTAGGAACATTTTCTGCAAATGAAATTTCACAGAATGGAAACAAAAAGTTTCATAACTTGACATTTAGTGCTTTAATATTATTTTTGGCTATAAGTGGATTTTATCTAATGATTAATAATTCCAGCTATAGTCCTTTGTTACCACTTCTTCCAGTCGCACTATTAATGGCAAGGACGTTGGTACAGTTTAAGGAAAAGGACTATTCTGATGAATCACAAGACACGGTTTGGGGTTTGTCTATTATAACTTGTGTAATTCTCTATCTTGCATTAACTTGGAATGTTTTTTATATGCTTATGCTCGATTTCTATAACGCGGTTCTACCTTTATAACATACAAAGGTTTTGAGATTGAGATATAGTCTATAAATAGATTTAGTTAGCAATTACCCAAGTTTCCAACCTTTCCCTCACATGAGCATTGAGAGAAAAAGGTTCATCACTCTTAGCATTCTGCTTCATGTAATGCAAAGTACCCTTTGAAAAACCCATCTTCTTCCATTCGGTGTATGGCATATCTAGAATCTTCTTCCTCAATAGGTCTGAATCATCCCTCTTACCAACATAAACAGGTTTCACAAACTCAACGGCTTTTCTCTTACCAACAAGATGATGGCTTAACTCCCTTGCTTTGAGCAACAGGACAGATCCCCAAGAACTGTTTTTCTTCCTGTACTCAACCTTACCGTTCATTACAGAATTGAATTCTTCAGTAACCTTCCTTGCTCCAGTAGGTCTAAGTCTTAACGAGAAACTTTCAGTCCTTACAAAATCCTTGTTATCCATAGCTCCCTTTTCAATCAGGTTCATTACAGCAAGATCAACAATGAACCTGAACGGTTCTTGGAGGTCATAAGCAAGACTGTATTTGCTCTGATTCATCTCATGAAGGAAACCAACGTGAGCATCAAGACCAACTGAATTGATGGCTCTCAGGCATTCAGATTCAAGCAGAGCATACCCATAATTGAGCATCACATTGACTTTATCGCCTGCTCCGTTTGCCCTTCTGTAATTATCCGTTCTTGCCTTGAAATCATACTGTTCAGGAACAGCTTTGGCATACTCATTCCAGTATTTCCAAGCAACTCCACCTTCAACACCAAGTATCTCCCTTATGGATTTGGCTTTTTCAAGTTTAGTCTTATCATCAGAGAAATCATACTCAATCTCAGGATATCTTTGTTTAAGGTAATCAAGAACAGCCTCAGATTTGGAGAACTTGGCTTCAATGAACTTCTTAGCAAGCTTTACTCTTATATCCTGATCTTCATAAGCATGATACTGAGCAAACTTTGTTTTAACATTGGTACTTTCAGAAGGAAGCATTGTTGTAAGCAACTTACCGTTCCAGTCCAACATAGTGGTTTGTACATTGTGCTTAATCAGCCACCTGATAGCCTCAAGGCTTAAAGATCCACTTCTTCCATACACAACAATACTATCAATATCCATCCTCTTTGGAGAGAACACATACTCTTGTGGTTCTTCGGTGGTTGAGAATCTGCCATCTTTGATATGGAGTTTAGCACCATCAACATGCATGTTGATTCCATGACCGTTTAGAAGTAACATTTTCATTAGATATCAACTCACTCAGGTCTGTATGACCAACTTCCATCCTCTTTAGTTTTCTCGAGATTTGTAAGAGCCTTTTTTCTAATCTCAGCAATAAGCCCTGAATTCTGGAGTTTACCTTCAGCAATAAGCTCATTTTCCAATCCAAAGAGTTCTGTTCTATGATCTTCAATTAATTTTGCAGTGAATTCATAAGAATAATCATCGAAAACTGAAATTAAAAGGTCTAAATCTTTTGCATCTTCGATTAACCTATCAATAACAGCTTCATCATTATAGAATCCGAGTAACCAAATAATATAGGATCTAATCGGTGAGCCTTTTTCAACTGGATGTGGATATTCTTTTAATAATCTCCTTAATTTATCCAAAAACTCTTTTTCGTTTTTGGGCTTGATGTTCTTATTGATAAGATGTCTGTAAATTACTCTCAGTATGTTTACCGTCAGCTCATCATCTTTACTATTCAAGAATTGAATAAGAACATCCAACTGGTTTGGAGTTAAAGAGTACTTTGTCTTGTAGAGATTGATCTCATCAAGAACTCTTTTTTGCATATTTATGTTATCAGTTTCAAGACCTTCAAAAATAAAGTCTATGTGATTCTTAATTCCTGAAAAATCTTTAGGCAAGATATAAGAAGAACGTCTATCGGTTTCCTCAATACCATAAGCCTCAAGCTCTTCGAATTTTAAAGTTGTTAGAATACCTCTTTGAATTAATTTGGAGATCTTCTTTTCAACGTTTGGTTTTGAATATCCACTATCCTTTGGATGAGTTTCATATAAGTAGTCAATTAGCTTCCCTTTTCTTACAAAACCTTTTTCAGAAACATAATCAACAACTTCGTTGTCAAATTCTATTATTTCTTCTTTTCTTATAGATTTCTTAGTGGACATTCTTAGTTTCTCCAAGAAATAAGCTGTTCTATATCAACAACGATATGAATACTACATCAATCTATACATCAAATATGTATTTATTGCCATAAATATATTGCTATTTCTACATCATTTTCTATATCAAACTATACATCAAATAGGTACTTAATGATAGCTTGTGTACACGTTTTTTGATGAATATGAATCAAACAACAAGAGTTATCGTATCGCTTTCTCCTTACCTGAAGGAGAAACTTATGCAGAAATCAGAAGAATACGGATGTTCTCAGGCAGAAATTCTCAGAATGGGATTAATTCGACTTTTGGAGGTTGAGATATGAGCAGAAAGAGATTCTCTAAAGAATACAGGACTTATGGAGAATGGCTCAAAGCTCAACCAAGAACCACAGAGTATGCCAGAAGGATAATCCGATTCCATGAGAGATTCCCAAACCTCAGTTTGAATGAACTGAGAAATACCAGGCTAAAAGATCATGATCTGAGTACAGCATCTTGGAATATTTTGAATTCGCAACAAAAGAGGGATAGAAAACTATCTCTTCAGATTCTCAGGCTCATGAGGAAAGATGTTCCATTTTCAAAAGCCGTTGAAAAGACTGGGATTCACAAGAAAGATGTAGTCAGAAATCTTGGAAAGTATCTCTATAAGTCCAAAGGAAAGTGGAAGGTAACTGCAACAGACAGAATTGAAGTTGAAATGCTGATTTATGACAGAGATGCAGGTCAAATATCAATAGTAACCACAAATTCAATTGATAGATCATTGATTGGTTCATATTTCAATGCGGTTAATAGAGCCTTAAAGACTGGAGATTCAAGTTTATTGAAAAGATTTGATGATATACAGATCATTGATGCAAACGGTGAAGAGCATTCGTTTGTAACTGACCTCGACGAGCTTTATGAGATTCAGGATTCTCAGGAAGAGCCTGAATTCTTAGAGATATATGGAAACTGAGGAGTGGATACTATGGAAAAGGAAAGCTATGCTAATTACATTAAAAGAAATAAGAAAGGGAAGAAGCCACCTATTGCTTGTGCAGTATGTGGGGAAGATGATGCAAATATCATTGAGATGCATCATGTTGAAGGAAGGAATAATTCAGAATGGATCAAACCACTCTGTAAGAACTGCCATGCAAAGATAACAGCAGAACAGAACAAGCTCAGTCCTAAAGTGAGATACAGCAAGGCTTCTTTACAGAACAAAAGAGCCTTTAATATCATTTCAATTGGTGCATTATTGAGAGAGCTTGGACAGCAGTTGATTAATGTTGGAATGGGAATGACCGAAAATGTCTAAGATTGCTGTAAGGGGATATACTCAGAAGATTAAGGGATCTTCAGGAAACCCTTTCTTCAAATCAAAAGAAGTTCCACTAAGGCACAATAGGATATTGGCATTTGATACTGAAACAACAATAGATCAATACCAGAATTTCAAGATCGGTTTCTTTCAGATATATCAGGAAGGTTACATTCAGCATGAAGGGTTATTCTATGATCCTTCAATGCTCACCGAAAAAGAAGATAAGACTTTTTCAAGCTATGCAAGAAAGAATGAAATTCCCCTTTATCTTCTGAATGAGTTTATTGATGATGTTTTCTATCCTGAAATCTTTGAATCGGAAACCCTTTGTGTTGGATTCAATCTCCCTTTTGACATAAGCAGGATCTCAAAAAGAGTTGGAGATTCAAGAGGGAGGAACAAGGGAGGATTCACTTTTACTCTTTCAGAGAACAAATTCAATCCTCCAATTATTGTTAAGAAGATGGGAGATGCTCATTCCTTCAAATTTACATCAACTAAGGAGAATAAAGGGGATAACAGAAAATACGTATATTTCCTTGATGCTCAAAAGCTTGCTGAAGTATTGCTTCAAACAAAAAGAATCTCCCTAGATAAAGCAGGACAGAAGCTCAATACCAGTATTAAGAAGATGAAAGGAATTGAGCATGGAAAGATAACAAAGCGATACATTGATTATTTGATTCAGGATGTTGAAACAACCTATCAGGTTTATGAGAAGCTTATTGATGAGCTTGATCTGTACCAGATAGACATCCCACCAACCAGAATATTCAGCTCTGCGTCCATTGGAAAACATGCTTTAAGGCAATTGGGTATTCAATCGTTTTTAGATCTTAATCCCGATTTCCCTTCTGAGATGATTGGAAACATCATGACGTCTTACTATGGCGGGAGGTGTGAATGTAAGATCAGGAAAGAGCCTGTAAATGTAACAACTCTTGATTTTACTAGCATGTATCCAACCATTACTATGGATATGGATCTCTGGAAATACATGATTGCTGAATCACTTGAGATGAAGGATGCTACTGATGAGATCAAAGACATGCTCTCAAAAGTAGATTTTGCCTATCTTCAAAATAAGGACAACTGGAAAGATTTTGTTGTAATGGTTAAGATTGTACCTGATAATGATATATTGCCTGTCAGGATGGATTACAAAGGCTCTGGAGCAGGGTTTAACGTAGGGATTAATTACTTTAGTTCTGATCTTGAGTTATGGTATGCTCTGCCTGATATCATAGCCTCAGTTATTCTTACTGGCAAAGTTCCAAAGATCGTTGAAGCTATCAGGTATATTCCAAAAGGTATCCAGAAGGGATTAAGAAAAAGTCAGATACTTAGAATTGACATTGATCCCTCAAAGGATAATCTTGTTCAGGTACTTGTTGAGGAAAGGCAGAAGATCAAGATTAAGATGAAGGGTATCAACAGGGTAGATCCAGAATATCAAAAGCTAAAGAGCAGAGCACAGGCTATCAAGATACTAGTTAATGCTATGAGTTATGGGATCTTCATTGAGCTTAACCCAGAGGATAAGAAAAGTGATATTCAGGTTTATGGTTTGGATGACTTCAATACATCTGAGAACAGGTTTGAGAAGGCAGGTAACTATTATCATCCCTTGCTTGCTGTTATGATTACAGCAGGATCTAAGCTGTTCTTGGCAATGGCAGAAGCCAAAGTTAAAGAGCTTGGTTCTGTCCATGCCTACATGGATACGGATTCAATCTTTGTTCCTCCTGAACATGCTCAGGAGATCATTGATTATTTCCAGCCACTCAACCCATACAACCTTAATATTGATCTGTTGAAGCCTGAAAAAGAGGAGATGTGGTTTTATGGGATTTCCTCCAAGAGATATGCCCTTTACTTATGAAAATGGAAAGATCAAGTTCATGGAAGGAGAGAGATCTTTCAAGTTACATGGACTTGGGCATTTAACAAATCCGTTTCCAAAAGCTGTTGAGGATTGGCAGGCTGAGATCTGGGTAGATATTCTCAAGCTTCATTATGGGATGATCTCAGGAATAGACATTGAAGAGAATATTCAGGATTATATGCTATCTCAAGACTTACTGTTTCAACTGCAAATGTTTTGAGAAGGTTCAAGGGATTCAATGCAGGCAGAGAATGGAACGACCAGATCAAGCCATTCAATTTCTATCTTGTAGGATTCCAGGCAGTTGAGGAAGATGGTAATGCTGTAAAGCCATTAGCTCCTTATTCAAATGATCCTCAAAAGGTTGTTTATGAACCATTCATTGATTATGAAACTGGATATCTCAAGGAAGGTTCTCATTATTTCAAGCCATTGAGCAGGACAATTGGGCAATATGTGGAACATCCTGAACACAAGTTTAATGGCGAGGTTGGGATTCTTGAGAGGAAACATGTCCATGCTGATGGTGTTGTTTACATTGGGAAGGAAGCAAACAACATTGATGAGCAGGAATTGGATGTGAAGCAGGCTCAGGTATTTGTTGATGTGGAAGAGGTAAAGAGGAAGATTCTTTCTTTAACACCTGCTGAAGCTAGGAAGATTGGAATCAAGTACAGGAGTACATTAAAAAAATTGAAGGATAGGGTGAGGGGAGGGGAGTTTAAGCTGGATACGAAGGAAATAAGAAAGATAGTTGGTACAATTACATAAATTTTAAATTATTAGTTTAGAACAAATAATTAATTAAATGATTGATAACCATTTTTAGAGTCCAATGGTCTAGAATTAGTTGAATTAATACTAAGAATATCTGGACAAAACTAATAACGATTATAAGAACAGTCAGAAGCAGAACAATATTTTGCATCTTTTTACTATATTCTATATTTTTTAGTGCTAAAGTGTTATCTGAGTGGCGATTTAATGTATTAATAAATTCATCCATATAATTAATATTTCGATTTATATTTTCAATAATAAAATCAAATAAATATTTCTTTTGTTCACCCAGTAATTCAAATTTTGGGCTATTATTAGTAAGCCTAAAATCAAATTTATTAATTTCTATTTTAAATCTTTCAAAATAGAAAAGGTATTTAGCAATCTTCTCTCGGTTGGAAATGACCTTCTTAAAATCATTTTTAGTAATGTATTCTAGTTCTTTTGAAACTAACAGATTTAATTCGGTAGCATTTCTTTGTTCTATCTCTAACCATCGATTAAGGCTAAGCAATTCAAATGAATAATGATTGAGTGGGTATTGAATCGAGCTTTTTATGCTAGAATACATTTTATTCTGATTTGCTGTTTTACGATTTGCAATTATCAAGTAATTTGAAAAAACATCATCAGTATAAGACTCAAAAAAAAGATAATTATCACATCTATATACAGTCAGCGGGTGAGCCGAAATATTAAAAGAGCTATAAAAATCATTATTAAGTAACCATTCATTTATCTCTTCTGTTTCTTCAGGATAGTTTAGAGAAAACAAATCAATAGACGGAACATTTGATATGTGTTTCTTGGCTTGCTTGAAAAAAAGTCCCTCAAAATATGTTGATAAAAAGTTAATAACATGATTTTTTAGATTATTTCTAATTTCATCTATCTCTTTTTTCTTTATACTGCTTGGTTGATGTATAGTTGTAACTTCACCATCTAAAGTGTCAATTTTTTCTTCAACTTTATCATGATATGTATATATTATGTCATTTATTTTATCAGAATAACTCGAATCCAAACTTGCTTGAATTTGTAAATTTATAACTGATGGTAAAGTAGCTTGTAGAGTTATATTTATACTATCAATATTGTCGTCTAAATCTTGAAAAGTTCCATGAGTAAAAACTTGACCTTTAAATTTTGTATTTATTATAGGTGGAAGGTATAATGAGCCTCTAAATGAATTATTCTCGTCATCCTGAAGTATCTTTCTATACATCAATCTCGACTTTTCATAGTCTTTTAGATTTGAATATAACTGATCTAATCCATCAAAAAGGTTACTAAATTCCTCGATGCAAATCATCTCTAATAAAATAATTGAATCGTAGTGAATATTTTCATTGTTGGGAAGAAAACAGCGTTCATTATCGCGTTTGACAAAATCATTATTTGAAACCTTTCCCGATTTTATATTTCTTGTTTTTTCATTCATATTATTCACATAACTTTTAAATTATTAGAAATGATTTTATATTAACAAATGGAAATTTTAATCAACTATTGAAGTTTTTAAGTTAATGGAACACATTTTAAAAATAACTTTTGACACATTTATATATTTCACGCAATTTTCTGTGAATAATATGTGGTATATTCTAATCCTTATACATAATACTGTAAAAATGGGAGAATCTCTACAAAATTATCAGTAGCCGTTCTCTTAGGTGTTTGAAATCGGGTTGTGCATATTTATTACACAAGCCCGTACACTTTTTTCTTGTTAACTATATCCCCGCATAGCATTTCGGGGATATAGGCAAATAGGGAAAAGGCAACTCCCGAAAATTAATTTAAAATATTCGTATTAGTAAGACACTATATCTCTACCCATATTTTAATAATGTTGTGCGTAGGTAGCTCCTAAAACTTCTCGGAAGTTATCGATATATTTGAAGATTGTTATTAAGTCTTATTTTTTTTAAAAAAAATAGGATTACAATTATAACTTCGAAGTCAAAATTTCCTTGTGATTTTGGAGATCCATTTCGAACAAAAGGTTATACTATCAAGCATGAAATGAAGCATTGTGCGAATTAGTCCAAAGAAAGAAACCATGCCATTCACAATAAAATAAGCATACAGCATTACAATAAATATATCAAAGGTTAGTACTCTTTTCTTAAAATAGCTTTTTACATTCATTTAGCACCATTTCCCATTCATGATAGTCCTCTAATAGAGACGCTTAGGTTCTATCGATTTCAACCTTAACGACTGCTTTTCAAAAAAAAAAGAATGAGAAAGGGAGGGAATTTATAGCCCTGCCCTTTCAACGAGGATGTCAGCAATCTGCTTTGCACTTTCGATTGGGAAGTCCTCTGCTTTAATAAGTTTACGGACATCTTCTGTCTGACACGCGGCGTCTGGACCTGCAGGCATTGCTGCAAGAAGGTCTTCGGGTGTGTTTATAGGGAATGTTGCATCTGCAAGTCCACCAACTATCTCGGAATGGATTTCTTCTTTTACGCTCATATTTTTGTCTCCTTTATAGGCGTTGTATATGGCTGCATGTCTTCCGGAAGATCAGAACCACAACAGATAAATGGAAGGTTTCTAATATATACTTAAGCGGCATTGAAATGTATCTATGTCAGGTAGGTTATTCAAATGACCTATAAGGTTGTATGGGTAATCCTTATTAGCAATGGATGCGAATTTCCATTATGAGCAAAAAACCCAATTTTGAAATTGAAGACATCGGTGCAAAGCTCGATGTAATTCACACAGACATAAAAGCATTTATCGAAGATTCTAATAGGCATCAACTTGAGTCCATCTTGGCGTTTGTTAGGAGCGAATATACCACTGTCCTGGAGAATCATCTTGTTGCTAATATAGAGATGGGACTTTCAAAGAACATGGTCAAAAATTGTGAACGTATGGAACAATGTAAATCTGTGTTCACGGATTTGTTACAAAAAAATGCAGCACTTATCAAGCAGCCCCATGTAGATGTTAAACTGATTGATAGCAAACGCGTTGAAATAAAGACTTTAGGGGATGTGATGCCATATGACAAGTGCGAAACCTGCTTATCCGAAGTCTCAGACCTTCTCGAAACGCAAATAGATCTAATGCAGTCTCTGAAGGTATATGAAACAAATGCAGACAAAGAACAGGATATTTCAGATGTTAAATCAGAGTCTATGGTTAATGATGTGCTCGAACCTCTTTGTAACATCACGCGTTTTGATATACTTAAAGCAGTTTCCAGCCAACCAATGAGTTTTTCGTCCCTTTCCAAGCTTACAGGACTTCGTGGCGGCAACCTTTTTTTCCATCTACAAAAGCTTTTGGATAGCAGAATGATCATACAGCAGCATGAGAGGGGTGATTATATGATAACAGGTAAAGGGTTCAGGCTAATGGAAGAGACCACTGAAATGTATTCCATCTTTGTTCATGACAATAGCTGACCTTTTAAAATGTGAACTTTAAGTTGCTTGCTAATGTTCCTGATCTAAAAGTCTCTTCTATGAAAGTCTAGTCATTCTCCTTCTTGTAAATTGTTCTAGAAGAATATGTGTAAAAAGGTTACTTGAATATACTTTATAACTTCGGTACACTGGAATGCAGATAAAGTATATTAACCTAACACCAATAATACTATATTAACGCTTAATCGTTCCAATTTAATTAATGGAGAGATAAAAATGGAAGAGCAAACAGAATTAAACATGGAATATTTATCCAAAACACTTCAGGAGATGGCTTTAACTCTTGGAGCATTCAAGGCGGGGATTGCAACAACTGAAACCCTTGCAGGTGGGCCTCCATCGGCAGATCTGACATATGTGCTTCCAGAAGCAAAATCTGCAGTTGTTTTTGCCATAGCTTTTGATCAGAATCTTATTGAATCTTATTTCAGGAAAGAAGACCACAAATCTATGGAAACAAACAAAGTGCGATCCACTACTCTTGCCAATGGAATTGCTCTTGAAATGGCAGCTTTTCTGGAAGATTTTGGCTTTAAAGCCGTTCCCTTAAATGCAAATTTTGTTTACCGTGAGAAAGTTATGGAATTTATGAAAGAACAGAAATCGGAACTACATCCTCCTGTTTCTCACAGGTATCTAGCTGTACGTTCCGGCATAGGCCATTTCGGATATTCAGGCCACATTATTACCAAGGAAAATGGGTCTGCAATTGTATTAGGGTCTGTAGTTACGGATGCTGAACTCATTCCAACAGAACCTTTGCCTGAAGAAGAGAACTATTGCGATGGATGTAAGATATGCCTTGCAGCCTGTTCATCTGGATACGTGGATCCGCTTGAAAAGGTTACCGTGACCCTTGGGGGAAAGGAGTTCAGCTACGGCAAGAGAAAAAATTTCTTCCGCTGTGGTCTTGTCTGTGGAGGACTTGCAGGTCTGAGTTCTTCCGGAAAATGGTCTACCTGGTCGCCGACTCGTTTTGACATTCCTGAAAAAGATGAGGATTTTCGAGCAGCAATGATCGAAAACCAACAGGCTCAGTGTGGAAGGCCGGAGGCAAAAGGTGGTTTCTTTTCAGCCGGAGGAAGAATGGAATACACATGTTCCAACTGTAATTTAATCTGCCATCCTGATAAAGAAATCAGAAAAGCACGATTAAAGATGCTCAGAAAAAGTGGAGTGGTTATCGAAGAACCCGATGGAACTCGTAGAGCTGTATCTCCAGAAGAAGCAAAAGAGTATCTCAAATCCATGCCTTTAGAGAGAAGAAAGTTCTATGAAGATGTTTCAGAGGAATAAGTAGCTAAAACTAGAATCATCAGAATATTGAGGAAATGTCATAACGACATTTTCTCTGTAATTCTTCAAATCCCATCTAATTCAAATTTTAATCACATGTCCTACGAAGGTGTGCTTGACCATTTATTCTCTAGTTAAAATTAGTTCCATTTACATTCTCACAGTTTAATGACTATGAAGCGCATAAGCATTAACTTAAAACGAATAAATATTAACGATAACTGGATATAGATTAATCTAAAAGTAATATCTTCTATTGAACTATTTATTCCCTATTTAGAAAAATACCGAAGATTAATCGAGACTTATATGAGGTCGATATTCTTAAAAAAAGAATAGACTAAAGATAGTCTCTTTAGTGTTTAGACTAAGATAATAAACTATAATCTAGGATATAGACTAAAATAAAATTTTTGCTTCAATATCCTAAATTTAGATTTAAACTCGAAATATTTATAGTGTGCCTAAAAAACGATATAGATATTTCTCTAAGAGATAGATAACTATAAGCGCTAAGAGCTTTACTAAAACCGTTAAGGATCTAACTAAATACGTTATAAATATGCCGTAAAACGGCATAAATATATACTTAAAAGGTATACTCGATAGTTATACTTTTTTTAGAAGGTACATAGCTAGAACTATTTCTCATACTTACCAGCACGTATCCTGCTTAACTTTCCCTTACATGAGCGTTAAGTGTAATAGGCTTATCAGACTCGGCGTTCTGCTTCATGTAATGCAAAGTATCTTTAGAAAAACCCATCTTCTTCCATTCGGTGTAAGATATGTCAATAATCTTCTTTCTCAACTGCTTGAATACTGCCTAAAGTAAATTTCAAAAATAGTTTTGTACCTACAAGTCAGTTTAGTAAATGAAAATATAGAATCACATACCAAAATCAGGAGTAATATAATGACTAAAATAGCTCATCTTTACGTTCTTAACACGATGGCCGACTGGGAGCCGAGTTACCTGATCGCTGAATTGAATTCCGGCCGTTATTTCAGGAAGAATGCAAGCGAATACACGGTCATGACAGTAGGTATTACAAAAGAGCCTGTTGTTACCATGGGTGGGTTGCGTATTGAGCCAGACATTAGCCTTGATGAATTAATGACTGACGATGCCGGAGTGCTGATCCTGCCAGGTGGCGATACCTGGCTTGAAGATATTCACACGCCAATACTGGAGAAAGCAAAGGAGTTCCTGGATGCAGGTATCACTGTTGGTGCCATATGTGGTGCAACTCTGGGTTTTGCTAAAGCCGGCCTTCTGGATAACAGACTCCATACAAGTAACGATCTGGATTACCTGAAAACGGTCTGTCCCGATTACACAGGAGAATCATTTTATCGTCAGGAGCCTGCTGTGACTGATGGTAACCTTATAACTGCCTCAGGGATTGCCCCTCTTGAATTCGCAAAGGAAGTTATCAGGAACCTGGATGTATTTTCGGCTCAGACCCTTGAAGCATGGTATCAGTTATATGTTACTCATAAGACGCAGTATTTCTATGCAATTATGGAGTCGCTGGAAGAGTGAGGTAAGAGTTTACAGTGTATTTTAGGTTTGGTATTCTGCTCCATGTCGTCCAAAAATGGATATATAAAAAACTAAGATATTCTTTGTTAAGGGAATTAAAAGGTGGGAACAATGGAATTAGGCGCATTTTCAGTTAGTCTTAATGTAAAGAATATTGAAGCTTCAAGGCTCAGAGATCCACTTCTTCCATACACAACAATACTATCAATATCCATTCTCTTTGGAGAGAACACATACTCTTCTTTTTCAGGCTTCAACAAATCAATATCAAGATTGTATGGATTAAGTGGTTGGAAATAATCTATGATCTCCTGAGCATGTTCAGGAGGAACAAATATTGAATCTGTATCCATGTATGCATGGACTGAATCAAGCTCTTTTACTTTAGCTTCTAATTTGACAGTCTCATTGATGTAAAAAAAGATTAGAGAAGTAAGGTTATATGGGTTATGTAACTAAAAAGTAATATAGTGGATATTATTGCTGATCAAGGGGGTATCATTCTGGTCTCAATTTCCGAAATCACCGTCACAGAAATTCTGATAATCTTATCTCTGATCTTCTTCTTGTACGCTTTTGTCTATCCTCAGTCCCAGCTCAAGAAGATTAAGATGCAAAGGCTTTCCATGATCAAACGGATGGAGCGCATGTGGGGCACAAAGGTTCTTACCATGATACACAGGAAAGAAGCAGTTTCTATGGTAGGTTTTCCTGTCTACCAGTACATAGATGTTGAGGATGCTGAACAGGTACTTCGAGCCATCAGGGAGACCGGTGACCGGCCCATAGATATTATCATGCAAACACCCGGAGGTCAAATGCATGCCAGCATACAGATCGCACGGGCTCTTAATAATCATAAAGAAAAGGTCAGGATAATGATTCCTCACTATTGCATGTCAGGGGGTACCATCATTGCCCTTGCTGCAGATGAGATTTTAATGGATCCTGATGCAGTCATAGGCCCAATAGACCCACAGGTGGGTGATCTCATTCGTGGAACATACCCGGCACCCTCATGGATCTATGCAGCCGAAAAGAAAGGAATGGATGCTGATGACACGACCATCATCATGAGCGAGATATCAAAAAAAGCAATGGAGCTTACAAAAGATGTTATCATGGAATTGCTTGAGAAGAAAATTCAAGATGAAGAAAAAAGGAAGTCCGTTGCTCAAAAACTATTAAGTGGGGAGATGATACATGTCACTCCGATCTCTGCAAAAGAGGCTATTGAACTTGGTCTGCCGGTCAGCACTGAATTGCCTTCAGAAGTCCATGATTTCATGAAGTTTTTCAGGTCTGCAAAGATGAGCGTGGAATATGTTGAGTAAATTGATTTTTTGAATTACTTGATTTTAAGAAAGGGTTAACAACCTTTCTGATTACCATTTTCAAACTTTTCCACTAACCCTTCTATCCTATCTTTCTAACCTCCCCCTTCCAATCCCAGATTACGATTGTTAAGAGAAGCATTTACATTTCAGAAATGCCCCTCTGGTTCTTATTCACTTGACTGGCATGCATATATCAAGAATATGATGCTTTTCCGGATGCTCCTCTGGATCATTCAAATAGATCTCATAACTTGCCCGGGACATATCCATTTCAAGATTATTTTCCATAAGCCACCCTACGATCTTTTCCCATGCAGGGCCATATTCTTCTGCTCCTGTCAGTTCTGCATGCATTACTACATACTTTCCACCGGGGAGTTTCTGCTTCTTGATCTCACCCTCGACTTCAACATCATCGTCGATGGTCATGCATGCATCCAGCTTAAGTTCTTCCGGAGGGGTAACGCCCGGATCATCGTAATAGGCAGACATAAAAAGAGTATTCGGTCCCATCAATTGCTTCGGGCCTGCCCAGTTGCCCAATTTACCGAACAGCTCTGCAAAGACCTCTACCTTACCCACATAGTTACCGACAAAGGAAACGCATGCTACGGTTCTTTCTTCTAATTCTGTTATCTCTGTTTCGTATATTATTTCCAAACTTAGCACCCACCTTTAATTTCAAATTATTTTTTGTAATAAGTACTATAAAAGCTCATAGTAAGTTGATTGAAAGTAATAACCATTCCTTACCAGAAAATCCTGTATGGGAGCCATCATACAATTGATCATCTATTCAATTCCAAAAGACATAGTTAAACTCAAGGGGTGGAAAAATGTTAACCAGGAATGTTGATTGACTATTATTAAATGTTAATCGTAGCAAATATATTTTTTACGATGAAGATCTAAGTATAGATGGGTACAGATTAATTCACACTAAAATAAGGAACTATCTTCTGATTAGCAAAGATGGGTTATATCAATTCTTGGAGAAATTAATATGAAGTTTAATAAAAGAACTGAGAATGAAGAATATTCAGAAAAAGCAAAGGTCTATTTGAATACTTTATGTGATGTAAAACCTAGCAGAAGCACTGGTTCGGCAGGCAATCGTGAAGCAACAGACTTCTTTGAAAGAATTGTCAGCCCTTATGGATATACAGTTGAAAGCGAGTCCTTTAATTGCATGGATTTTGAGAGCGGGGAATCTTCCCTTAGAGCTATGAACAGATCATTTGAGATATATCCGAGCCCTTTTTCTCTTGGATGTGATGTAGAAGCGGAATTAGAAACTGTTACTACCATTGAAGAATTAGAAAAATGCAACTGTAGGGGCAAGATCCTATTTATGAAAGGTAAAATATGCGATGAACCGCTGATGCCTAAAAATTTTGTGTTCTATAATCCGGAAGAGCATAAGAAAATATATTCTCTTTTAGAAACAAAAGAACCAGCAGCCATAATCACTGCGACGGAAACCAAGCCCGAACTTGTAGGGGCAATATATCCCTATCCACTTATAGAAGATGGTGATTTTGACATACCTTCTGCATATTGCACGGACGATGTTGGAGATGAAATAGCTGAAGGAACAGGGGGCATGTTCAAATTAAGGATCAATTCCAAAAGGATCCCTTCAACCGCCTGTAATGTCATTGTGCGGAAAAATCCGGACGCAGAGAAGAAAATTGTTATTTGTGCACACATAGATTCAAGGGCAAGCACACCCGGTGCATCAGATAATGCTTCAGGGACGGTGGTACTATTACTCCTTGCTGAAATGCTTTCTGATTATCAAAGCAACATTTGCATTGAAATTGTGGCTTTCAATGGGGAGGATCACTATAGTGTGGCAGGGCAGATGGATTACCTGCATAAATATCAAAAAGAGTTCGATATAATAATTCTGGCGATCAATATAGATGATGTTGGTTACAAAGAAGGTAAAACCGCTTATTCATTTTATGAGTGTTCAGATGAAACAAAACGAAATATCTATAGCACTTTATCTAACTACAAGGGCTTAACAGAGGGTGAATCCTGGTATAGCGGAGATCATATGATATTTGCACAAAATGGCATAGAAACTATGGCATTAACATCAGAGTGCATTCCTTTTTTGATGAAAACAATTACACATACAGAAAAAGATACGCCAGATATCATTGACTGCGATAAACTTGTGGAAGTTGCAGCTGCACTAAAGGATATTGTAGAGAATTGTAATTGAGTGCTGATTTTTTTTAGAGCAAAATTCTTCAAAGGAGACTATAAAATTAGTTAAATCTATTTCAAAAGGTTGTACACTTGAAATTGAGATTGTGGTCTCTGATAACTGATGGTCACTCTTCCTTTTTTTCATCATTTTCTTTGCGAACAGCAGGGGCCTATATTATGGCACTTCTGTATATTGGGTTCCATTGATGTCTTTTTTTATTCAATGGGTTGCTAATCCAAAGACCACAACAGATAAATACATCCCTCATCATTATTCATGATGGATGGGAACTATTAACCTGTGGTTTCATTATCTCTTCCTTATTTGGTCCCATCAATTTCCATAGCAGGCAGCTGTATTCTCCTCCTAGTGAAATCGATTGTATGGTTCCAAAGCTGAGTTCAATTGATCTGAAACAAAGTCAGGTCATGTGAAATCTGTAATGAATATTAGTTAGGAATAGAGAAACATGTCTGAAAATTTTGATATTAAGCTTGACAGTAAATGTTACTATCCTGATCCATCGGTAAAGGAAAACTCCTGGATGCAGGATTATGAAAAGATCTACAGTGAATCTCTCAAGGATCCTGAAAAACACTGGGAAAGTGTGGCAGAGGAACTTGAATGGTTCGAAAAGTGGGACAAGGTTTTGGAATGGGACCATCCTTATGCAAAATGGTTTACCAATGCCAGGATGAACATAACCTCCAACTGCCTTGACCGCCATGTATTCAATGGGAAAAGGAACAAGGTCGCAATGATCTGGATAGGCGATGGTGGAGAAGAGCAGGTTATCACATATCGTCAGCTTTACCGTGATGTCATGAGATTTTCCAATGGTCTCAAATCCCTCGGTGTTGAGAAAGGGGATAAAGTATGCATATATATGCCACAGGTTCCTGAGCAGATCGTGGCCATGCTGGCATGTGCACGTATCGGTGCAGTCCACAGTGTCGTTTTCGGAGGCTTCGGTGCCAAAGCATTACATTCCAGGATAAAGGATGCACAGGCAAAGATCGTCATTACTGCAGATGCAAGCCTTCGGCGTGGTAAGCGCATTGATCTGAAGTCTCTTGTGGACGAAGCTGTGGTCAATGCGTCATGTGTTGAGAAGATAGTGGTCCTGAGAAGAATGACTCCTCAAATGGAACTCTTTTCTGAGATCGAGGTTGACTTCTATGAGATCATGGAAGATGTGGAGAAGGAATGTGAACCTGAGATGATGGATTCCGAGGACCCTCTGTTCATCCTCTACACCAGTGGAACAACCGGTCCGGCCAAGGGAATAGTTCATGCATGCGGTGGCTACATGGTAGGCACCTACTACACCACAAAGAACATTCTGGACCTGAAGGAAAATGATGTAATGTGGTGTACTGCAGATCCCGGATGGATCACAGGCCACAGCTACATTGTCTATGGTCCTCTTTCTATGGGTGCAACGATCCTCATTTCCGAGACAACACCCGACTATCCGGATCCGGGTGTCTGGTGGAACATAATTGAGGAGTTCGATGTGAGTGTTTTCTATACAGCACCAACAGCGATACGCATGTTCATGAGACTAGGGGAAGAATGGCCCGGGAAGTATAACCTGAGTTCCCTGAGGATCCTGGGTTCGGTCGGAGAACCTCTGAATCCCGAAGCGTTCAAGTGGTATTATCGTGTTATCGGCAAGGAAAAATGTCCTATTCTGGATACCTGGTGGCAGACCGAGACAGGCATGCATATGCTCACCACAGCGGTTGGGGAACCCATGAAGCCGGGATTCACGGGAAGGCCTGTACCAGGTGTGGTTGCTGATGTTGTAGATGAGAATGGTGACCCGGTACCTGCAGGAACAGGTGGTTTCCTTGTGATAAAACAACCCTGGCCTTCCATGATGAGAACCGTTCATGGCAATGATGAAAGATATCGCCAGTATTGGACAACGATCCAGAATTACTACAGTGCAGGTGACTTGGCCGTAAAGGATGAGGATGGCTATATCATGATACAGGGGCGTTCTGACGATGTACTTATCGTTGCTGGCCACAACATTGGCAGTGCAGAGGTCGAGAGTGCGCTTGTATCCCATGAGGCCGTGGCTGAAGCTGCTGTAATAGGAAAACCTGATCCTCTGAAAGGTGATTCCATCAAAGCTTTCGTCATACTTCGCATGGGCTTCAACTATTCCGATAAACTGAAGCTTGATCTTATGTATCATGTAAGAATGAATCTGGGCCCAATTGCAATGCCTTCCGAGATTGAAATTGTTGACTCGCTGCCAAAGACCCGCAGCGGTAAGATCATGAGAAGGTTGCTTAAGGCACAGGAGCTTGGAATGGATCCCGGGGATGTATCCACTTTGGAAGACTAAGTTCCTCCATCCAGATCTCCAGCTCCAGATCACGCTTCTGGAGCGCGGAACGAGGTGATGAGCTACGCTCTCATCACCTCATTTTAACATGATGGCTATACTGTAATTTATTAAAAATAAATTCTGGGTAGTGTGGTAATAACTTTTGAGCCCGATGATAAGATCGAAAAAGAACCTGTTATGTGAGTCGATCCTTCCAATTTCTTTCACATGAGCATTAGACTAAACGTTCTCTGGATCCTGGCATCCTGCAATTATCCGAAATATGTCCTATTTTCTCTCAAACCTCTTCCTGCACTTCCTTTTCAAAAGAAAGCATCCTGAAGGACAGCAGGAATACTGTGTAAATGATCACTGCTGCTACTATGAACGACACTCCTCCAAGTATTTCATAGAGGAATCCTCCTAGGATCAGTCCTGCAATGCTGGCCAGGCTTGAAAAGCTACTGGCAAAACCCTGTACAGCACCCTGATGGTCCTTGCCTGCAAGTTTTGAGATTATTGAAAGGATCGAAGGCCACATGAGTCCGTTCCCAAGTGCAAAGAAAGCGGCTGCAAGGTATGTAAGAGCAATATTTCCGGATACGAGCAGGAGGAAGTTCGTGCCAAGTATAATGCTTCCTGCTATTGCAAGGTATGCATCTGAATACCTCTTTACCGCCATGCTGAGGATCGGTCCCTGAACTACGATCATCAGGATGCCTAGTACTGAAAAATAGATTCCCATGTCAGCAACAGACCACTGAAGTGTGCGGATCGCATGAAGGGGGAATGCTGTGTAGAATATATTGAATCCAAGGAATATCAGGAAATATAGCAGCAACATATATGGTATGTTCTTTAGCCCGATCACTTCCCTGAAGCTGATCTTCTTTGCTTTCCTTATGGTACACTGCCTTGATTCCGGAAGGTACAGAACGATTGCAATAGTTCCTGCAAGGGATATGAGGGCAGCAGCAAGTACCGGGATAAGTTCTCCGTAGATCGTTATGCTAAGCAGGCCTGCAAGTGCCGGTCCTATTATGAATCCGAGATTTGCAGAAATGGACATTTTTCCAAAGTTCTTATTGCGGTCCTTTTCTTCAGTTATGTCTGCAAGGTAAGCATTTGCTACGGCTATGTTCCCTCCCGTCAGCCCGTCAAAGCTTCTGGCGATGAAAAGTATCAGAAGTGGTATCGTGATAACAAATGCTCCAAAAAAAGCTGAATTAATGCTCACAAGGCTCTTCACAGGGGTGAAAAATGCAAGGAGGAATATGATCCAGGATAACAATGTGCCTGCCTGGGATATTAACAATATCTTCTTTCTTCCGTGAATATCAGACCATCTTCCAAGTATGGGAGCTCCTATTAGCTGGAATGCCGGATACATGGCACCAATGAATCCGTAAACGATTGCATTTCCACCAAATCTCTCTACCAGAAAAACAAGGAATGGGATGACTATTCCAAAGCCAAGGGTATTGATAAAGTTGATTAACAGTAAAGGAAAAAGCCTTGGTTTTTTTGGTTCACAGCCATTCTGGTCCATCTATACATATTTTCTGTTTCTAACTATTTATAGGGTCATGTACCATGAAGGAATTGAATTCTAAGCTGCTTTTTATGGATATTTGATGATTTGAATTACCAAATTGTTCATTGAGAATATGTTCGGTTTTTACTGAACCATTTTAATCAATTTTAGTTGATTATTTGTTAAATATAATTTTTAAAAACAGTTATATACCATCAATTGGCTATTTACTATTATAACATAAAACTCAAAAAGAGGTGTAGTCATGGCATGTTGGGAATATGATATTAAGTCCGTTCGAATGGGTGAAGTTGGTAAGACAAAAGAAGATCTTAATCAGATGGGTCTTGATGGCTGGGAATTAGTCAAGTTTGTTGGTCAAGTAGATGAAGATGGTATGTCTACTGCATTTTTCAAGCGTGTTTTGGATGGAGCTAACATCTAAGCTTCATCTTATACCTCCATTTTCCATTTATCTCCTTTTACCATTTCTTCTGCATCCCTGCAAATACAGAATTTACACAGAGCACACTCCACATTATTCTGCTTGTCTTTAACAGGGCAATAGTATATTCCATCCTTTTCCAGGACCTGATCTCCTCCCGGAAAGACCATACCTATTGGATGGATTGGTTTTTTGACGATGAATACAAGATAGGGTGCTGTAAGATTAACTAATTGATTGAAATACTTTTGATTCTTATCTTCTGGAACGCCCATTTGTTCCAGCCTTTTCATAAGATCTTCATACTCTTCTGCATCAATGGTCTCATTCATTTCAGGTTGTTTTGAATTGCTGATCTCTGTAAAGATGGTATATAGGTAGTTGAAAAGCTCAGTTGAATAGGCTTCCCTGTACTTTTTAGGCAAACCGGAAGCTGATCTGACCATGAAGGCCCTTGCTTTCATAATATCTGATATAGGAATGCTTCGTGCAGATTTTTGAAGCGAGCTAAGAAGATCTGCAGTGTTCATAAGGGATATTGTGTTCTTCTTTCATTTAAAAATTTGTAAGAATTCATAATATCATATTTTATTAACTTCATTTAATGTAACTTTTAACCTAACAGAAACATTTATATAACATTGGTTCGCATATACACGAACGTTGATATTAAGTCTTATTTTCTTTAACTAATTTACTTAATTACTTACATTTTTTCTTGTTTGAATCGACCTTGAAACACAAAAAATTTGATGGAGGCAGACCATGACCGAAAAGGAAAACAACGATGATGGTTCAGTTCCTCTTCCGATGAAGGAACTGGAAGAAATTGTCAGATCCCTTATTGAGCGTATCATGGACGAGATGGCTGAAGAGGGATTCGAAAAACCCGCATTTTATGGTTTTTCCGTAGTCTACAATGGAGCTGATAACTCTGAGCAGCAGCACTTCTCTACCATAAAACTAGGCGATAATAACTTCTTCTATGTTTCAAAGAAGGATGCAGTCGTAGAATACACTGAGGTCGATGATAAGCTGTATGTTACAGTTGATACCGGAGTTGATGTTGATGATATCTCATACACTGCATCAGGTTCAGAACTTGAACTTCAGTTCGAAACTGAAGAACAGGTCTTTACCCAGCATGTTGAGCTTGAACCAAAGGTCGATCCGGAAAGTTCACAAATGACATGCAAAAATGGAGTTGTTGAGATCGTGTTCCAGATACTCGATGAGTGATCATCGTAACTGTACACGACCTCCTTTCTTTTTATGGTTTAATTCTTCAGTTCTCTTATTTTGTCTTCTTTCTAAGAATAGCAAAAGCTATAGCTACGCAAAGAAGTGCAATTGCCGGACTTAAGGGGCTATCCTGCTCATCCGCTAGGGGCTCAAGAACCACTCCTTCAAGGAGATACAACTCGGTTTCGGGATGGAATGCATACCATGCGAACCAGAAGTCCCTTTCTTTAACTATTTCTTCCCGGGTATTCTGGTTGGTTATAGTGACAATTCACACATCGTCCCTTTCTATCTTTTGCTTATTTCTTAGCTTTAAGCAACTGCATCATCTTTTCCGGATCAGTAGTTGGTTCTTTGCAACTTAGATCTCTACATACGTAAGCAGTTGCTTTTCCATCTTTCATAACAATATTCTCAGTGTACTCCGCGATCCTGGTGATCGCATTCCCTTCGGTTCCCGATGGTTTGACCATCACGACCTTGTTAGGAAAATACTCCTTATGAAGCTGTGATAGCATCAACTTTGTGTCCTCAGAATTAAGGTCACCTGCGATCACAACTTCACTTGAAGGTCCCAGAATAAAGTTCACACCCGACAGGAACTGGGTATATCCTATAGGTATGGCTGAAATTGTTCCGGAAAATGCCGTCATGATCTCATAGGCCTTCTTCCCAAGTTCGTTATTCCCAGTCATTCTTCCAAGGCGGATCAGGTTAGAAAAAGCAATAGAATTACCACTTGGGATCGCGCCGTCATAAACTTCCTTTTTCCTGAAAAGAAGGCTTTCTGAAGTATTTGCTGTCTGGTAGAATCCGCTATTTTCGTCATCCCAGTAATTGTCAAGCAGATATTCGTTGAGCTTCAATGCTGTATTTAGATATGATGTTTCAAAAGTAGTCTCATATAGCTCGATCAATCCCCATATTAGGAATGCATGGTCTTCCAGGAATGCCGGTGTTTCTGTTCTTTCGCTGCACAGATGGGAAAGACTGCCTGTTCTCATGTAGGTGCTGGTGAGAATAAGGTCTGCACATCTTTTAGCCATATCTGTATATCTCTGTTCTCCAAGTGCTCTTGAAGCGATGGCCAGTGAAGCTATCATTAGTCCGTTCCAGTCAGTGAGTATTTTATCGTCCTTTGAAGGGTGAACCCTTTTCTCACGAATTTTAAAGAGCTTCTGCCTGATTTTCTCAATGGTACTTTCAAATTCTTCGATCGTTATATTGTGTTTACGTGCGATCTCATCAGGACTAGTTTTAATGTGTAATATGTTCTTCCCGGTACGTTGGCGAGTGCTTTCATCAAGGAAATTGCCGCTTTTTTCCACGTTGAAATGATTTATGAACAACTTTGCATCAGTTTCTTCAAGAATCTCTCTGATCTCATCAATGTCCCAAACGTAGAACTTACCTTCAACACCCTCGCTGTCGGCATCTTCAGCACAATAAAACCCTCCTTCCGGGGATGTCATATCTCTTTCAATATAGTCGAATATCTCTCTGACCGTTTCTGCAAATTCAGGCTTGCCTGTTGCCTGGTATGCTTCTGAATAAGCTATTGCCAGCATTCCCTGGTCGTATAACATCTTCTCAAAGTGAGGTACTAGCCACGTACTATCCGTGGAATACCTGTGAAACCCAAAACCGATTTGGTCATAGATGCCTCCTGATTTCATTGCACTGAGGGTTCTTTCTACAATTTCCAGTGCTCTTTTATCACCGCTCCGGTTCCAGTATCGAAGGAGGTACATGAGATTGTGTGGGGATGGGAACTTAGGTGCATTTCCAAACCCTCCATTATCTTCATCGAACGTATCCTCAAGATGCTTGAAGGCCAAATCTAGGACATTATCATCAATTGTTCCTTTTGCCATAGGCTTCTTAGTTGTTCTTTCAGAGAAATGGGAACGTATCATGGATGTCTGCTCGTCAATCTTGTGATGTTCTTTTGTCCAGATCTCATTTATTTGTGGTAGAAGTTCCATCAGCCCAATGCGCCCTAGAACGCTCTCTTTTGGCATATACGTTGCAGCTACGAAGGGCACTTTTTTAGGTGTCATTATAATGGTAAGCGGCCAGCCGCCATTCCCGTTCATGGCCTGGCATACTTCCATGTAAACAGCATCAATGTCAGGTCTTTCTTCCCTGTCCACTTTTATGGCAACAAAATTGCTGTTCATTATATTTGCCAGATCCTGATGTTCAAAAGACTCCCTTTCCATCACGTGACACCAGTGGCAGGTCGAATATCCTATTGACAGGAAAATGGGTTTGTTCTCATCTTTTGCTTTTTTGAATGCTTCTGCTCCCCATGGGTACCAGTCCACTGGATTATATGCATGTTGCAAAAGGTACGGACTTTTTTCATGGATTAGCCTGTTCGTCTTTCTGTTGTCATTATCATATGTTTTCATTATAGCCCCCCCATCTCCAACTTTGCCAGTATTAATCAATATTTATTTGCCTGGTATATAGTTACTTTCCATCTAATTTCAAGGTCAGCCATCCTCATATTTGTGAGGGCATAGCTATACATTTGTACATTCTTAAAAACAAAAGGTAAAAAACGATGAGTTGTTGGCACCTTATGGTACTGAAAATAATAGTACACTTACAGTTATATACTATTTAGTATTTACATTATATAGTTAGCCTTTATTTAATTATAAATCAATATGTATATTTAATTAAATACTATTAATTATATTTTTCATATAATTTATACAATTATGATTATATTTTTAAAAAATAATATTTATTTATCTTATGTTATTTAATTAATATATTTAATATTTAATGAATGCTTTTTATTATATACTTTTAAACATATTATTTAATTTATTGCCAATATTTATATTTATGGAATATGATATTAAAAGACATCACTTTTTGATGTATGTTGTAAACTATATATGTTGAATTGCAATAGCATTTGTTACAATTTTAATAAGAATCTCTATGGGGATCTTTAACCATATAATAAGATATTTACACACACATACACACACACATATATATATATTAATTAAATCAAAATAAATCAATTTATTATTATTTAACTTTGGTAATGTGTAAATTTGTTAAGTAAACGTTGAATTTAGTCATTTTTAAAATAATGGTTTTAATTTTATATGCCTATATTTATTTATTATTTTATAACTTGAATAGTGTATAGGTTTTGATTTGAAAATGCCTTGATTCGTATAGATAACTGATCTATAAAATTTACATAGGACTGGCTATTATTTTTAGTATACTTTAAATTATATACTATATAATAGTTACTTTATAATAATTACTTTTTACTATATTTTTAATTTGCTATGCTATTTATTATCTTTTAAAACGTATAGTCATTATTTAGTATATTATAAACTATAGATATTAAGATAAGTACATTATAAAACTTATTTTTGTAGCTATAATAAGTATTGCATTATTAGTAATTTAGAAACTTATTTTTTATAATATATATTATACAATACATTTTTACAAAAGTTATTATTATATGCCTATTTTTATATAATACTTTATTACTTACTGAGTCTATAGGTGCCGCTTCAAAAAGACTCTAATAAACATAGCAAATTTTAGCTAAAAATTTTAAGTTTTCAGTATTTCTAGTGAAAGTAATCAATTATTTAGATAATCTAATCGAGATATTTTTAACTTAATTATTAACTTTAGCTAAAAAGCGCTCCTTTGTTCGGAGTAGATCTCAACAAACTGCATACGAAGACCATTCACATACAATATAGGAATGGAGTCCACGCAGGTGCTTAATCGGGAACTTTTCCAAACAGGACAATTCTAAATACTATAAGAATATGCGGTTTGTGACTTGCAGACCCCCTATTCTCTGCAAAAAATAATCAAGAAATGCATAATAGGAATATTACTCCAACTTATACACATATACTATGTGAAAGGAGTTTTCAATTTTTAATCTCTCAGTCATTCCAGGCATGATCATTAAGCAGATCTAATTTGTTTGAATTTTTTCAATTATATCTTCAAATTTGGTCTATTATTACTCAAAAACGACTATGTTTTTCTATGGTTTTTCAGATTACAACTGGTATAGGTTGCATTCAATGTTATACCGAAAAAGCATAGATATTTTTGCCCATAGTTAATTGCTCTATTGGAGCAATAAGCAAAAAGTGAGATCTTTTAATACTAAATCATCACTTCTTTTTTTGAGTTAGATTTTAGTAAAAACATTCTTTTCTTCCTCTTTTTCTTGTAGTTAACAAAATATCCTTAATTATTTTTTAAAAATATGCCTATGTGTTTTTACCATTTTTTAGTCTGTAACATATACACTCTGCAATTTGAAAGTGTTTAAAAAAACATAGAGTTAAATTGGACAACTTTTTTAAATTTTGTAGCCATTATAATAATCTGATATTTGATCTTTGTTTCTCATCTAGAAAATTAATTATGTTTATTTTGTTTGGTCATATGTAAACAGTTGCAATTAAATAAATCAGTTCCTAGTTTAATTTATTACTTAGTATATAATTAAGTAATAAATTTAAATTATATTTTTAAATTAATTATCGTAATATTATATTATTACATTAGAACTATTCGTATATTTTCATTTCCCAAAAGTGAAACTATATGTCAAATTTTAAATTGTGAGCTTAACTCCAAAGACGTCTTCAAAAGTTTGATACTTCTTTCTGGCATTATAGAGATATTGTCTTATACATTCCTCACCTTTCGCACGTGCAAAAAGTGCTGTGATCTCTGTGGGTGAAAAAATAGCCTCTATCTGTTTCATAGGGATGCTGTTCAATAGTTTCAGGCCATCAATTTCAGGCATTTCTGCATTTTTTGGACCTTGAGCATTAAGTCGTGTTCCAGATAGTTCATCGGTATTGTTTTCAGAGACAGATCTGGAAAAGTGAGGGATGGCGATTTCACAGACCCAGTTCCAGCCAGGATCATAGATGTTTGCGGAGAGAATTCCACAATTCGTACATTTGCCTGCAACAATGAATTCGTCATCTGTTTCATGATAACTGAGACTTATGATGGTAGATTCACAATTGCCACAAGTGCCTATCTCATTTTCCTCCAGCTCATAAGCAGGCACCTGTTGGTCTCCTGCGTAAAGTAGATTTTCTTTCAGATCGTAACTATAATTTCGAGTATCCGGAGTGGTCATTATAATCCCCTTATGAATTAATTATTCTGATACCAATTTTGCGTTATTATTTTACAAAGATATATATACTGCTATCTACATAATATGTGTTACTGTTCTTTAGGGAGAATACATATCATGGCATCTATTCGATCTAAAATTAAAGACCGACTTGAGAAATTTATTGAACTGGATGTTAATGGACTTAGGAGCTACGTCCTATCATTATTTTTAAACTTAAAGAAGTCTACTGTAGATGAATTACACAAGACCATCACTAAAAAGTATGATGTTTCCAGAAGTGCAGTTGCTTCAATGGTGGGCTACATACATTCAAAGCTGGGAATTCTCAGATCCCATAAGGAATCTTACAAGACCCCTACAGTTTATTCTTTAAAGGAAGAATATGCTGATCTTTTACAGTCAGAGCTTAGTTCTAAGGGGATTGCCGCAAGCTGATCTTTGATCAGCAGGCTTTGATCTTAAATGGTATCTGTAAAAGATGCTCCCAGAACCTCTACGACCTTAATGATACGTTCCGATACAAATGCGCGCATAACTCGCTCCAGAGATCCTTATTTTAGCCTTATGCGCCGTCTTTTCCAGGAAGATGCCACAGCCATGCGCGGGCAGAAGTTCCTGATAATGGTCGAAGAACGCCAGAAGGCGGGCAATCCTATCAAGACCAGCGAATGGCAGGATGTCATAAAAGAGCTTGACATAGGCCGTGCATCGTTCTACGCAATGCGAAACAAGCTGCTTGGTGCCGGCATGATCACTAACAAGAACCACAAGTATCGATTATCAAGCCAGTTCAGCCACGATCTTATGGATATGGCAAGATGGTGGATGACAGCCATTCTGGACGAGAATCCTGACGATCTGTGAGCCTTATTTAAGCACCACCCGATACCTTTATTAATTAGAATTACTATGTAGGAGCTGCAATCATAAGCAGCCCGGTAGTGTAGTGGTCAATCATGCAGGACTCTGGATCCCGCAACTTCGGTTCGAATCCGTGCCGGGCTACCAATTTCTTTTAGGTAGTCTCGTTTTTCAATACTAATTTTTGAGTTATTTTTTATATACAGATTATCGTATGATTTTCACTTATTCTATAATATGCATATATCTTGGCATATATAATTCTACGATTATAATCGTATGCCTCTTGCAACCATATCTTCCTGACAATTGTGGAGTCTTTCACTGAAGGAATAGACCATTTTCAATCTTGTATACCATTTCCTTCTCAAGAAATTCTCCAACAATCTCGAGATTATATTGCAGTTGATTTTTCAATTTTGATTAATGCTTGTCAAGCCACCTAGAAGTATCCTTAACATCTGCTTTAATTGAGATAATTTTACCAAACACGCAATTGTATCATAAAGTAAGTTGAGAATTATACCAAGAATAGCACAAACTCCATAGGTAATGGCTTTCCATGACCCTGCACCGGATACAAGTGCACACTTCGTGAGTGTGAATTATTTACCGCCTGCGCTGCAAGTCTTGGTGCCGACTTTGACAATCGGAAGCGTTATAGAGTCACCTTCGGTAAGTGGTTTTTCTGAAAATGGCGTGGATTGAATTTGTGACATGCCTGGTGCTCTCACGTTGGATTAATAAAACGGAACCGATGGCAGTATTATTTTGCAAAATATTATTGCTGGACTTCCATAACCAGATCCCTTTTAATCTGCTGTAGCTCATGTCGTTATTCTTCAGTGTATTGTTATCGGAATCAACTAAAATGATACTTATGCAAAATATTAATAAACTACAAAGATGTTTTTAATATATGAATATTTTCATCTAATGTTTCGACCCATTTCAATGAAAGTTAGTCATTGTTCATCTTCTCATACATCTCCTTCACACCCTCCAGCATTGCGATTACTGTCTCAATCTCAGCTTCCTGTAGCAGAGTCAACGTTATATTAATCACTGGTTCTTCAGTGACCTTCATCCATTTGTGATTGCAGGATGCTTATCATTTTTGTTCTGAAAGCATGTTCATTTTTTTTATTTGCTGCATCACTTAAGGATTGTGTATAATGTGTGTTTTCCTATTTGCTTCAGATCATTGACAAAAAGGACTAATTTTGGTTCCATGTGTCGTATTGTACATCTATTCGATTTTTCAATAGCAAAATATAAATACTTATAAAAGTTTTAGCTAATTTTACCGATGAATATGTGGGGTACTAAATCGATGAGGCCAGTCTTCAAATTAATATCATGTATGGCAATTGTGATTCTGTTGCTTACTACAGTAACTTTAATTGATACGGATGATGCATCAGAATCCATAAGAGGGGTAGCTGGATCTACACAAAACAAAATGCCAACCATAGAAGACACTTTGATGTCAGAATTAACTGAAGTATCACTTGATTCTGAGGTGAGGATAGTTGGAATAAGTTACTACGAAGACATTGATGCAGTAGTTATCGGCCTTGAAAAAAGGACATATTCTGATAACGAACATTTGCGTAATGCAATGATCAATTCAATTTTTGAGATCATGCCTGTAGTTCTTGATCATCAAGAAGAGTTGAATGAGACAAATATTGTATTTACCGGCAGCTCGATCTCGCTGACTGCAAGGGGTAGTCGTACAATGATGAAGATATTTCACACTGAAATAAATTTTGATCTGGCCACCCATATCGATTGGAATAATTTCACTACTAATGAAGATAAAGACCAATTATTATTAGATGAATTTGAATACGTGTGGTGGCATGCAGTGGTCAAAAGGGATTGATTTTTTGTTGATGTTATCACTATAAGTTTCTTAATTTTTCCTCATTTTAACTTAAATTCACTTTAAATTTATCCTCAATTTTCATTTTAAATTTGACGTTCCCGGACGAAATGGTATATAGTTTCCCACTAAAATAAAAAAGGGGAATAATATGTCTGGTAATCTGAAAGAAAGGGACGTTTCTAAGGAATCGATAATTTCGTCGGCTCAGAATTACATTGGTTCTATGCTTAAGAACCTTCCACAGAAATTGAAAGAATCAACTGGCGAGGTGGCTTTGAACATTATTTGTGAGGAGGTTCGTAAAATGCCTGTACCTCTTCTGGGTACTGTACTTGCTTCTACCATAAGGCGTACCTTCGGGGAAGAACAGGGCATGGGCAGGAATTATTCTGATGCTATCGAAATGCTAATCAGTATTCAGAATTCGACCAGTTCATTTGAGAACGAATTGAGGTCCTATAATATTCAAATGGATGAGATCGCAAATGAGATATCTCTTCTAAGGCAATTATTAATGGAGAAAAAGGAGTCTTCATGCCTCAGGATGATCAGGCCTACTTTAGCTCTGGATTACCCCCAGGGGGACAATGAAATACATTTCATACTGGCCAATACAGGTTCCGGATCAGTTATTGTAGAGGAGATCTTCCTGGAGGTCGAAGAGTGGGAACCTGACACCACAATTGATTATTCCTTGCCGGCAGCTCCATTGAACTTTGTTATGCTTGAGGCTAAGCTCAGCATACATGAAACGCAATATCCATTGCTTAAGCTGAACAGTGAACCTGAGCGTACATTCAGTGCCAAAGGTGAAGGTGCAGATAAGATCGTCATCAACATTTCATCCCTGGAAAATGCCCGTTATAGTCTTAGATTAAGGATACCTTATTTCGATATTGTTACAGGGGAATCTGGCACACTTTATTACCCGGCCACCGATGAGGAGGCCTTTGTTGTTCCCTTCTATTTTGCTCCGGGCTGGAAACATCTTGAGCCAGCTAACTTATTGGACCGGGATGTGATCTTCCAGGAACTAAAAGAAACTTTCCAGAGCATTCTTGCTGTCTTTGAGAACCATCCTGTTTCCAATCCATTGAGGGAGCAGAAGAATTGTGAAATCCTGGATGAGCTTCAAATCTGGTATGATCCTGAGAATTCAATAAATCGTACATTCTCTTTCTTAAGTATATTTATTCCTCCTTTTGTGGGCATGGCTGTCCTTGAGAAGGAACAGGACGTAGTTGAACTGATTCTCAAACTCCTCTGTCATGAAGCAGAATATTTTGATGACCAGATAAGGAATGAATGCAGGAATGCGATAGAGGCTGGAAATACAAGATACTATATTCCGGAATATTTCAGCGATATGTTAATTCTTATCAATGATCCAGAGGCCGAACAATTAGTTAAAGATCTCATGCTTGAAACTGAGTTTAAGCAGAGAGTGGATTTATCAGATATGATATTATCGAAAATAAAGCCCCTATGTTAATTTTTTGTAGGAATTTATATCTCTATTTAGATCCATATTTATACATCCATCTATGCATGTATCTATGCGTTATTTGCAACACTACAAAATAAAGCAGAAACATAGATAATGCATAAATTAATGTGTTTTCAAAAAGAAAAATAAATTGTGTCTGAGCCTTCAATGAGATCGAGGGGCCTATACAACTTATGTATGCTTCTGCGGATTCTTTGATCCTGTCTTTCCCCCCTTTATAGCAAATACAGCATCTGCTACACAATAATACCATTCTATAGTTTTTCTATTAAGCTATTTATAGGGATTACAATAGGATGGTCGACATCTGGATTACTAAAATAGAAGTAAATATCAGAATGATCAATTGTCAGAATAAGAATTAAGTTACATATAATGTAGATATGAGGGAATTTATAAAGTTAAATAAACAATAAAATCATGGTCAAGGAATGAGTCCTTGATCTTACTCAGCTAATTTAAGCTTCTTAACTGCAGCATATCCTATCATGACCATTAAAGGAGCTATTATAAGGTATGTGTTCCTTTCAAGGAATACGCTCACCCCGAATCTCATTGCATTTATTTCCAAATGAATGAGTATTTCTGCTAGTAAACCAAGTGAAGCATATGCTAATATTATCAGACTATATGAATAGTATTTAGATTCCATCTGTATAAATCTCCCCAATACTCTATGTATTTGATTTTTTAAATATGTGATATGTTGAACATTCTAATCTATCAATAGCCATTGTATAAAAGAATTTCTAATTTATTCTAGTTTTTTAGATTTGCCTTTAAATAACTAATTAAGATAAGTCAAAACAGAAATTATCGATATGTTTCTTTTCAGTTGATGGCGATAATATTATCCAAAAGCTTTATATGTAAATAAGGTGTTTTTAGATTGCTTTTAGAGGATTAACGCTGCTTTGATGAATATATAGGTTTGGATGGTATTGCTTTAACTGTTTTGCTATTTCTCCTTATGTTTACTAGTCTGGTTATTATCTTTTTAAGCACTTTAAAGGAAGTGAAATATTTGTTCAATAACATGGAATCCACTGCACCAGTAGAAGCTGGCGAGACATACGACGTAACAATTGAAGATATCGCAAGAGAAGGCGATGGAATCGCTAGAGTAAGCGGTTTCGTAATTTTCGTCCCAGGCGCAAAGGTCGGCGACGAAGTAACAATCAAAGTTACCAAGGTCATGAGAAAGTTCGCATTCGGCGAGCTCGTTTAATTACAGCTTTATAAGCTCAATGGTGGAAGGTCGTATTATTCGATCTTTCATTATCACTTTTTTGATGTTAATTTTAGTTTATGCTAGTTCTTATTTATCCTAATTAGCATTTAAATGATGCTCATTTAGTTGATTCTTATTTTGAATTGGATTTTTAAATTACAATCTCTATTTCAATATTTTTTTGTCTGATTGTGAAACCTCCCCTTATATATTAACTGCATCTCCCATCCATCCGTATTTCTCAATCTAGTTGAAATATGAGCATAGCTACTGGCATGGTTATTAAATTTAATAAAATAATGAGAATCAGTAATTATATTAAATAAAATTTGATACTGAAAACAGATTATAGGAATAGATTATGAAAAGAAATAATGAATGATCATACATTCATTATTTATTTCAGGTAGCCCTTGCGCTGAAGCCAGTTTACCTGTGGCATTGTGTACTTCCAGATCACATCAGCTTTTGAATCCTGGAAAGACCATGGAGTAACTATTACAATATCGCCTTCGCGAACCCACATCCTTTTTTTCTTTGAACCAGGGATCCTACCCATCCTTACAACGCCATCCATGCATTGTAATGTGACTCTTTTTCCACCAAGCAATGTACCAACAGTTGCTAAGATCTCATTTTTATCCTTTCGTGGGGTACGAACTCTTGTAACTTCCGGAGTATCGGAAGCTTTGCCGCTTGCACCCTTATTTTTCCTCATATTGCTTCTATAATTAGCCAGATTAATTCCTCGTTGTTAGTATGTAGATAATTAGAATGTATGTATAACATTCTGCCCTATTCTATAAACAAATAATGTGAAATCTGTGAATTGTTACAAATCACCTGCACACTTAATGGGATTCAATTCCGGAAAGTTTCACTGATATTATTTGTTGGAAGATTAGCCAAATATGATCAATATAATTTATCATTCAAAAAAGTGGAACTAATTTTTTTAATAACAAACCATAAGCATATTTGTTTATGATATTAAACAAACTCAATGCATATAAAGTCTGTTGAAGAAATGGCAATAGTCTAAGCATTTTTACTCATTTTCAGCTTAAAATTAGAGTTTCACATATATAGTTTCAAAAAACCTCCGAGATTATCTTTCGGAGCTAGAAGTTACTTTGCCGGACTTCATCCTCATTTTCTAAAGATAAGTTATATATCCAATCAATCCCCATTTCACGCCGTTAACTCAAACACAAAAGCTTATCAGCAATGTCCATTAGACTAACGGCCTGAACATTTTTGTCGATAGAACTAAGTAACAGATACTCATGTTCTGATTTGAAAAATGCTATGGAATGCTACAGATTCTCAGTGATTAGTAACTAGTTAGATTTGATCTGTAATTTTTGTGTTAAATTCATAGGTAATTAATATCTCTTCAAAAAATTGGAGGAAACATGCTCGAGGTAAAAGATCTGGTAGTTGAGATTGGTGGCAGGACTATCCTGAACAAAGTCAATCTCAAAGTAGAGCAGGGTAGCACCACTGTTCTTTTCGGCCCCAACGGAGCTGGTAAATCCGCACTTCTCATGACGCTTATGGGATTTAGCGGTTACAATATTGTTAGTGGGCAGATAATATTCAAAGGTGAGGACATAACTAACCTTTCAGTTGATGAAAGAGCAAAACGAGGATTGGGTATCATGACCCAGAGACCACCTAACATGACAGGTGTTAAGCTCGAGACACTCGTGAGTGCAATATCAACGGACAATAGTCTCGACACTGAAGCAGTCGCAAAGAAGCTTGATATGGAGCGTTTCATGGAAAGAGACGTCAATGTTGGCTTTTCTGGTGGAGAGATCAAGAGGTCTGAATTATTACAATTATCAGCACAAAACCCATGCATGTATCTGCTCGATGAGCCGGAGTCCGGTGTTGACCTTGTAAGCATCGAAGAAATAGGCAAGACCATAGATGAACTTCTGAAAAGCAGGTCAAACTGTTTTGTTGACCATAACAGAAGGGGAAATTCCGCACTTATCATAACACATACCGGTCAGGTATTGGACTATGTTGAGCCGGATATGGGCTACATACTTTGCAATGGTGCTGTTGTGTGCAAAGGTCATCCACGTGAGATGCTTAAGGAAATAAAGAGTCAGGGATATGGAGAGTGCATTAAATGCAAACGGGGACAGCTTTAAAGGAAAAGGCTGAAAAAGCCATAGCAAAGATTGCAATGTATGGAGAGGACTTCGATCTCAACGAATTCGAGGTCGGTACAAAGGAAGTACCTCTAACTGAAGATCTTGAGGACCTCGATAGTGAGTTTAAGAAAACACTTCTCAATGTAGGTGTTCTCCCTGATGAGAAAGACCGTTCAGGCAGTTTCCTGATGCTGGACAATGCAATATCCCATTCTTCGATCAATGATCCTGACATTGAACTGATGTCACTGCATGAAGCAATGGAGAAACATGACTGGCTGGAGGAATATTCATGGAAGCTTGTTCCTGTGGATGCTGACAAGTACACTGCAAAAAGCTATCTTGAGAATGCTAATGGTTATTTCATTCGTGCACCTGCAGGTAAGAAAAGCTCTATGCCAGTACAGACCTGTCTTGTAACGGGTCATAAAGACGCGACACAGACCGTTCACAACATCCTTATTGTAGAGGAAGATGCACAGCTTGATGTCATTACAGGCTGTACTACCAAGAAAGGCGTGGAAAGGGCAATGCACCTTGGTATTTCAGAGATATACGTCAAGAAAGGCGGTGTCCTTAACTTCACAATGATACACAACTGGGCCGAAGATATAGGCGTGCGCCCAAGGACTGCTATCCATCTCGAAGAAGGTGCAACGTTTGTTAACAACTATATCCTGCTAAAGCCTGTGAAGTCAATTCAGTCCTATCCAACTGCCATCCTGGACGGAGAAGGTGCTTTTGCGAGGTTCCATACTATTGCTGTTGCACACCCCGGTTCAGAACTTGATCTTGGAAGCAGGGTAATTTTCAATGCTCCAAATACAAAGGCAGAGCTTGTTTCAAGAACTATCACTACAGGTGGTAAGATCACTGCCAGGGGAGAGATGGTTGCAAACGAACCGCATTCAAAAGGTCATCTGGAATGCCATGGACTTGTACTTAACAACAAAGGTACACAGCGTGCAATTCCAATACTGGAAGCAAATGTGGATGATGTGGAGCTTACACACGAAGCTGCAGTCGGAAGGATTGCAAAAGAACAGGTCGAATACCTGATGGCACGTGGACTTTCCGAAGAAGATTCTGTAGGAATGATCGTTCGTGGTTTCCTTGATGTGGGCATAACCGGCCTTCCTGAAGAGCTTGCAGAAGATATTGACAAAACGATCGCACAGATCGGAAAGGATGCGATCTGATTACAGATTGGTCCTTTTTCATTCTTTTTTATTTATCACTTATTACGGATAATTATCCACTTTCAGGATATATGACATGAAGTATACTATAAATGGTATATGATGCATGTATTATGCGCAATATACAATTAATTCATCCAATCTGTTTACATTTTGATTGGTTTATATATTACCTTTTAATTATCTTCTTCCTCAATACTCAAACAAATTCATTTCGCACTATTTTAAGTATCATCAATTCTGTTATGGATGACGGAGTTGCACTACAATGGATGTCCCTCACCTTATAAATGTTATCCGTTCCTCGCGCAGGTATGAAGGCCAGATGGTTCATGTTGAGACCATTCCTTCAAAAGAGCCGGAATACGGTGAGGTTTTACTGAAACCGTTGATAACGTATGCTCTCAGCGAAATGGGCATTGAGAAGCTTTACACTCATCAGGCAGAGGCCATCGAGACAGCTAAAAGAGGTGAGGACCTTGTTCTCTCCACCAGTACAGCAAGTGGTAAATCCCTGTGCTATATGCTTCCTATCTTCGAGACATTGATGGAAGATCCCAATGCAACTGCCCTTTATATTTCACCTTTGAACGCACTGGTCAATGACCAGCTTGATACATTTAAGAATTTCCGTGATCTCATGGGCATCGAGATGAACATCAACAAGTTCATCGGTACCATGTCCTCTGAGGAAAAATCCGCGGTAAAATATGGCAATCCCAGAATACTTTTTACAAATCCGGAAATGCTCCATTTGAGCTTCCTGCAATGGAAACACCAGTGGAAGAAATTCCTCTCTAACCTGAAGTTCATCGTTCTTGATGAGAGCCATTCCTACAGCGGTGTCATGGGAAGCAATATGGCAAACCTGCTTCGGAGGCTTAATCGTGTTTGTGATCATTACGGATCTAACCCGCAGTACATCTGCTGTACAGCTACCATTGGCAATCCGGAAGAACATACATCTGCTTTGATAGGTAAAGATGTAACACTGGTCAATAAGGATGGTTCTGGCAGTGGAATGCAGAAGTTCATTTTCTGGAATCCTCCTCTTTATACTCGTTCACGCTCCAGCAATTTCACTCTCCGGAAAGCAAGTTTTGGTGAGACCGTCGGCCTGTTCACCACCTTTGTGCAGAATGACCTGCAGACCATTGTGTTTGCAAGATCAAGACAAAAAGTCGAAAGGATGTATGTAGAAGCAAAGAACAGACTTGAGCAGAGGGGGGAGCAAAAGATCATCAGTCCTTACAGGGGTGGCTATCATGGGAATGAACGTGAAGCGATAGAGAAGGGACTCTCAAGTGGGAATGTTGCAGGTGTCATTTCTACTATGGCTCTCGAACTTGGTATTGATATCGGAGGTCTGGATGCCTGTATAATGGATGGTTTTCCGGGGACCATCATGAGTGCCAGGCAGCAATCCGGACGAGCAGGACGTGGAAGTCAGGAGAGTGTCGTTGCCCTTGTGGCTGATTCCAATGCACTTGACCAGTATTATATGAGAAATCCGACTGACCTTTTCAAGAAAGAATGTGAAGAGGCGGTTATCAACGTTTCTAATCGCTATATTCAGGCCGGCCATCTGCTGTGTGCAGCAAGAGAACTGGCATTAAGGCCGGAGGATGAGAAGTATTTCGGTAGTGATTTTGCCGAGATAATGGCAGTACTTGAAGAAGAAGGATTGCTTGAGGGTGAAACCGAAAAACTTTGTACTGACGGCAAGGCTCACATGCGTGTGTCCATCAGGGGAATTGATGGCGATGGCTACACTATCTTTGAGAAAGGAAGCCGTGCTCCCCTGGAAAAGGACATTGGCAGGCTAAGGGCATATAGGGAGGCTTTCAAGGGTGCTGTCTACATCAACAAAGGCACTCCTTATTCTGTTACTGAACTTGACCATGAGAAACAGATCATCCGGGTGGAGAAAGCAAAGGATGGCTATTACACAAGGTCACAGGTGGCTTCAGACATACAGATAGTGGATGTGATCGATACAAAGCCTCTTCAGACCTGTGATGGTGTCACTGTTGGCTTTGGTGATGTTGACGTCACCCAACAGGTCACCGGCTTCAAGAGGTTCATGCAGCGTACTGATGAGGAGCTTGGACAATTTTCCCTCACTATGCCAAAGTTCAGTCTTGAGACCGAAGCCCTCTGGCTTGAGCTTCCTGAATACCTTGCCGATCTGGTGGAAAAGTATGAAAGGGATTTCAATGGCGGCATCCATGCCATCGAGCATGCGATCATAGCAATGTATCCGCTTCACCTTCTTGCTGACAGGAACGATGTGGGCGGGGTTTCAACTCCTGAACATACTGACCTGAACAAGAAGAGCGGGATCTTCGTCTATGATGGTCATGCAGGAGGTGTCGGGTATGCAGAAGCCGGCTATGGCAGGATTGTCGAAATGCTCGAGGTTACACTGAAAGCTATAGAGAGCTGTCCCTGCAAGGATGGATGCCCAAGCTGTATCCAGTCCCCTAAGTGTGGTAATAACAACAATCCTCTGGATAAGGATGCAGCAATCATGATCCTCAGGAAGATGCTTGGCAAACCTGAATACATCCCGAAGAGGAAGTACCTGTCTGAGATCTCAAAGCAGAGGTCAGGATCTCCTGCTTTGAACAGGCAGCACGAGAAGAAGGATCAGAATGATGCCGCTGATGCATTGAACAGGGCAAGAAGAAAGCTTAAGCGTCAGGGATCAGGATCAGCTGCCGAGTGGGTTAAAATGGGGATCGCTGCCGGCAGGGATGAGAAGGATCACAAAAAGGCATGTGATTGCTTTGACAGAGCCTTACAACTGGATCCGGATAATAGTTCAGCACTTTCGAACAAAGGTGTCACATACATTATGATGGGGAAGCATACGCTGGCATTGCAATGCTTTAACAGGCTTTTGGACCTTGGTTATGGAAAAAGTCATGTGGTCTGGAAGAACAAGGGTACAGCTTTGAGACTGCTTGGGGATCGTGTTGGTGCAATTGAGGCATACAATGAAGCCCTCAGGATAAAACCGGATGATGCCGGAACAAAACAGATGAGGGATAAATTAAGGGAAGCTGATAATGCTCTGTATGCTCGCGATGGCATGTGATCGAAAGAACCGATTGTTGAATATATTCAATAAAAAGTGTATGAAAGATTGAGTATATTTAATATGGAAATGGATTTTAAAAAAAGTTGAACTTAAATTTAAGAAAAAGATGTAAGAAAGAGATGTTCAGGCGAACATCTCATTCACAGCTTCCACAAGGTCGTGGAGCCTTTCAACAGGGATTCCGATGATAAGCTCATCGTCTGCGATGTTTGCGAATTTCCTGCTTCCTCCGCATCCGACAGTTACGCTGATCTTACCTTCCTTGTATGGAAGAGCAACGCCGTCTGCACAGACACTCTGGATACCTGCAAAGCTTGCTTCTACTCTGCCACCAAACTTGTAGATCAATGCCTGGGAAAGCTGCATGACCTGTTTTGGCGAGGTTACGATAACAACTACATCAGGCTTGAAAGTAGCTGTTTCAAGTGGTCCGTATACGACTGCTTTTGTGGTTCCTGCTTCTACCTTTGTTACCTTTTCCATGGTACGTCTTGCTGCATTGATGGTGCTGAAACGCTTGAGGTTATAGTAGGTGTCACCGATAGCCAGCTTGTGTGGCATTTCCTGCAAGCCCATTACAGAAGACCCACCCTTGCACATCTGGTCATCTGCTAAGGAATAGAATTGCTTTCCGGTCTTTCTGACAGTGTCCACCATCTGGCAGTGTCTTGTGGTCTCGTCTATTCTTTCGATACCTTCAGGTATATCATGACCTTCAGGAATAAGTGATACTGCAACTGGTTTTGTTTTAAGGTTCAGTATTTCGGTTAGCTGCTTTCCAAATTCATTTATTTCCTTGATGTCCATATTGATCACTCTGTTTTATGTAAAATATAAACGGATTAATTTATTACTTTTTCTTAGCAGTGTTGTTGTTACTGCTTACGACGGTTTGTTTCGGTTGTGTTATAAGTGTACACAACTAGTTTTATATAAGCTTTACTATTGATTATTTCAGAAAAAATTGGTAGCTATTTTATGCTACCTGATAATTCAAAATTAGTAGAAAAGAAAAGTGGTAGGATAAGAGATCGTTTAAGATCTCATCCAATCGTTCCAGGCACCTGCTTTCATTTCCAGAATGCCTGTGATGTCCTCAAGCTGTTCTGCAGGAATACCTACAACCATCTCATCGTCCTTGAGTCCTGCATTCTTGGCAGCACCGTCACAGCCAATAGAGATGTTAACTTCCCCGGTGGTGTAAGGTGAACCGGTAGCATCAGCACATGTGGACTGGATACCTGCAAAGTTTGCAGTCATACGGCCACCGCGCCTGTAGATCACGGAATGTGCGATCCTTCTGGCTACAAGGGTGTTTCCGATCACAATGATAACATCAGGTTCTGTTGGTGTGCTGTCCAGTGGAGCAACGACCGTTGCAACAGTTGAACCGGGAGCAGGCCTTGGCATGTTGTCTACAACACGCTTAGCGACACTCAGGGAGATCTCTTTTCCAAGCTTATCAAAATACAGTTCTCCGCTTTTGATCTTGTCAGGATAGTCCTGTAGACCGATGGCTGCAGCGCCACCTTTACAGGCATGCTCATCCATGGTAGCAAAAGTTACCTTGTCATCGAACCTGGCATCCTGAAGCATCTGGCAATATCTTCTTGGTGCTTCGATCTTTACCAGACCTTCAGGAATATCCTTTTCTCTCTTTAACAATGATATTGCCACTGGTTTCCCATTAAGTTCCAGTGCCTCAATAAGTTTCTCACTCATTTTTGCATAATCCATGTTAGTACCTCTAAATTTTTACTGTTATCAAGGATAAAATTTCATTTACCTCTTATCATTTAACAGAGTATAATCTCTCATAGGTGTATAAATATATAGTTGTTTCCGTAATGTTTATATATTTACTCTCATTTGTGTCATATACAATAAAGAAATAAATTGTAAACGAGGAAGTAATATGAAGATATGCGTAACAGCTACAGATAAAGATATTAGTGCAGCAATGGATTCACGTTTTGGAAGGTGCCCTTACTTTGTGGTCGTTGATCCAGACACGATGGAATTCAGAGCATTTGACAATGAAGCAGCTTCTGCATCTGGCGGAGCAGGTATACAGGCTGCCCAGAACATTTCTGACAAAGGGATCACTGTTCTGCTTACCGGCAAAGTCGGTCCTAACGCTTTCCCGATCCTTTCCGCAGCTAAAATTAAAGTAATGGAAGGAGCCAGTGGATCAGTTGCAGATGCGATCCAACAATACAAGGAAGGTAAATTGCATGAAGTATCTGCCCCTACCGCAGAGGCACATGCTTCAATGGCTGCACCCGGTCGGGGAATGGGTGGACGTGGCAGGTCCGGTGGCTCTGGCAGGGGCATGGGAGGTGGCGGTGGAGCCGGAAGGGGTGGTGGAATAAACCGCTAATGCACGAAAATAAAGAAAATTGATTGATTAAAAAAATTAACACATAAAAAGATAATAAAAACTAAAACGAGATGAGACCAATGTCAGAAGAATACACATGGTTCTTAAAAGATTCAGTAGTTGATACAGGAATGTGCACCTTATGCGGTGCCTGCGCTGCGGTTTGCCCTTACGAGATCATCGAATTCGATGAGAATGGACCAAAGTTAAAGGAAGAATGCTACAGGAACGGAGAAGGAGCATGCAAGGATGTTTGCCAGCGTGTCATGACAGATGCAGCCCGTATCTCCATGAACGTGTTCAATTTTAAATCACTGCCTCCATCAGCTATCGGCCAATACCAGAAGATCGTTTCAGCAAGGGCTACAGATACTTCAATAGCTGAAAAAGGACAGGATGGCGGAGCAGTGACCGCTCTTCTTGGATATTGTTTTGACAATGGTCTCATTGATGGCGCTGTTACAACTGCAGGTTTTACAAAACCGGATTCCTGTGTCGTTACAAGCAAAGAAGAACTGATGGATACCCAGGGTGCCAAATATTCCGCAGTTCCCGTGATGGCTGCACTTCGCCAGAATGATGCTGAATTTAAAAATGTCGCAATGGTGGGTGTTCCGTGCCAGACGTACGGAACCAGAAGAACACAGTTCTTCACAGGCCTGAACGTTCATCCACCGGAAGTCGGAATTAATGGTGAAAAGGCTGAGATCCCAAATATACCCTACACAATCGGCCTGTTCTGCATGGAGAACTTTGACTATGGCAAGTTATCCGAATACATGAAAAGCATAGGGATCGACCTGGACAAGATACGGAAATATGCCATCAGGCTCGATGAGATGATCGTTACTACCGATGACGGGGAAATTGAGATCTCACTGAAGGATATCGCTAACTGTGTATGGGATGGATGTCGTATCTGCAGGGATGCGGTTTCAAAAGTTGCAGACATATCAGCAGGACATGTGGGTTCATCCACCGGCTGGACAACTTTGATCGCCCGCAATGATAAGGGACTGGCACTTCTTGAAGCAGCAGAAAAAGCTGGTTACATCGAGACCATCGATGATGTTGATATCAGCATGCTTGAGGACTTTGCAGCTATCAAGATGAGAAAGTTCAATAAAGAGCTTGGTAAGCGTCTTGATGATGGAAAGAAAGTCAACTTCTATTGGGTACGCGACTATCCGGGTGTAAGACCAGAGGCTAATGGAACGAATTTCGTGAAGATCAAAACCAACTCCGGCATCGTACAGCACGATTACATTGCCAGGGTTGCTGAACTTGCAGAGAAGTACGGTGACGGCAGCCTTGAGCTTACCACAAGGAAGAGCGTTGAGATCCAGGGTGTCAAAGGTGAAAATGTCGATGGCCTGATGGCCGATGTTTACGGTAGTGGGCTCAAGACCATTGGAATGGGCTATGCTAACGCCTGTCCGGGAATGGATTACTGTCCAGAGGGGCTTGTTACCACCAAGGATCTTGCAAATGAGCTCACAATGCAGTTTGCCCAGAAGCTCACTCCGCACAAGATGAAGGTCGGTGTGGCCGGATGTCCGAACAGCTGTGTCAGAGCAGAGAGCAATGACATAGGTATTGTAGGCCAGCTCCGTCCGAAGGTCGATACGGAGAAATGTACCGGGTGTGGAAGATGCAGTGAATTGTGCAAACTGAATGCTATATCTGTGATCTCAGGGAAGGCTGTTATCGACAGGGATCTCTGCATTAACTGTGGATGGTGTGTCAGAGGATGCCCGCATGAAGCAGCTGTTGAAGACGAGAGAGGTTATTCTGTATGGATCGGCGGGAACGATGCAAGAAGGCCAACAAATGGTGTTCTCCTGAAGGCATTTTCCACAAAAGAGGAGATCCCAGCTCTGATAGACAAGGTAGGGAAGACATTTGTCAAATATCGGACCAAACCTGGTAAGGAAAGACTCGGCAACATTATTGAACTGGTAGGAGAAGGTCAGTTCATCAGTGAGGTCCTGAAGGAATAATTCCAGTTCGAGATCCCCCAAAGGGATCATTTTTTCTTTTTTGATGTTAATTAGTTATGGGGGAACAAGATTTGGCTGTAAAAGAAGAACTTCGGCTAGGTGCAAAAGCTTCGAAAAACTCTACCATTGTACTTGTTTTTCTTGCAGCTATAAAAGGAACAGTAGGTTTCTATTCAGGGAGCTCTTCCCTGATAGCGGATGCTATCCATACGTCAATGGACATCTTTACATCCCTCGCTGTCTGGGTAGGCCTAAAACTAAGCTTAAAGAGTAGTGGGGAACACTTTCCCTACGGATACTACAAAGCAGAGAACCTGGTAGCCCTTTTTGTATCGCTCCTGATCATATTGTCCGGAGTTGAACTTGTCCGCGAGGCACTCTCAACTATAAGGGCACCTTCTGAGATCGAATTCCAGGAGCTGGCACTTGGAGCGGCAGTATTCTCAGTGATCACGATCTATGCCCTTTCACAGTATAAGTTTAAAATCGGAAGACAGATCGGTTCACAGGCATTGATCGCAGATGCCACCCACTCATACACAGATGTATTCAGTTCCATGGTCGTTGTCGTTGCCATCATTGGTTCAATGTTCGGAATGCCATGGATTGATAGCCTGGGTGTCCTTGTAATATCTGTTGTCATCTTCAAGCTCGGGATCAGCACAGCAAAGGAATCGGCACTTACACTCATGGATGCATGGCTGGACAGAGAATCCATCGAAAGCATCCGGCATTCGGTGAAACAAATTCCAGGCGTGAACAAGGTTGATGATATCAGGCTCAGAAGATCCGGTCTTGTGGTATTTGGTGAGATGCAGGTAGAAAGTGCAGGAGAATGCGACCTGAAAAGGGTGGAAATGCTCTCCGTTGAGATCGAAGAGGTGGTTAAAAGTGAGATACCAAATCTTGAACATATTTCAGTTGATATAAAACCTGGAAAGATATCCGTGCTCAAGGTTGCGATCCCTATAATAAAGCCAGAAGGATTACAGTCGAAGCTATCCAGGCATATCGGAAAGGCTCCCTATTATATCATCATTCAGCTGGAAGACAACAAAATAATAGACTGGGAAATTGGTGAGAACCCCGCTGCTGATCTGGAGAGGAAAAGAGGTGTAAAGACGGCGGAGTACCTGCAGGAACATGGCGTTAACATTGTCATCATAAAGGATATTGGGGAAGGTCCATTCCACAAATTCCATGACAGTTTTATCAAACTGTTAGATATGCCGGATGATGTGGAAGATGTTGAAACACTCATTGGAAAGATCCCTGAGCTGAGTGCTATCACCGCTCCTACAGAGTAACAATAATTTGAGAAACGGAGAAACTGGTAATGAAAATTGCTATCGCAAGCGGAAAAGGTGGAACAGGCAAGACCACAGTGGCAGTAAATCTTGCACTTTCCCTAAATGATGCACAACTGTTCGACTGTGACGTGGAAGAACCCAATTGCAACCTGTTCCTGAGATACGATCTTGAGAAAATCGAGGATGTGAATGTTCCGACACCGGTTGTTGATAAAAGCAAATGTGACCTTTGCGGTAAATGTTCTGAGTTTTGCCAGTTCAATGCCCTTGCCGTTTTGCCTGAAGATGTAATGATCTTCCCAACCCTATGTCATGGATGTGGTGGATGCACTATTGTATGTCCGAATGAAGCTATCAGTGAGGTGGACAGGAGAGTCGGAACCATTGAAGGTTCAGTAAACGAAGAACTCGTGTTCTATCAGGGAATGTTGAAGATAGGGGAACCCATGACATCACTTGTGATCAAGGCCCTTCAGGAGCATATCGATAAGAATACGACTGCTATCATCGATGCACCTCCGGGTACTGCCTGCCCGGTCATTGCTTCAGTGAAGAATATCGATTACTGTATCCTTGTAACCGAATCTACACCTTTTGGGTTCCATGACCTGAAACTTGCTCTTGATGTGATGAGGATACTGGGAATACCGTTCGGTGTGGTGATAAATCGATGCGATATCGGTGACACCAGCGTAGAAGAATACTGTATTGAAGAGGGGATCCCGGTCTTGATGAAGATCCCTTATGATATGGAGATAGCAAAGTTGTACTCACAGGGAATTCCCTTTGTAAATGAGATGCCGGAGTGGAAGGACAGATTTCTCAGGCTTTTCAGAGATGTTACCTCACTGTCTGAAATGAGGGAACTTCCTGAACAATGATCAGAGGAGTTGATAGTAATTGGTAAAGATAGGATTGGCAAGGTGTGAAATTGCCTCCAGGTACTGTCCTGAAATCTCCTGTTTTAAGGTGATAAAGAGCGGGACAGGTACTGAAGAGTTCAAGGATGAGGATATTGATATCATTGGCATGATCACATGCAGAGGATGTCCGGGATATTTTAAGATCGGAGAAATTACATGAAGCAGCTTACTGTCATAAGTGGCAAAGGTGGTACCGGAAAGACCACTATAGCAGCAGCTTTTGCCTCACTTGCAGATAACGCAGTGATAGCTGACTGTGATGTGGATGCAGCCGATATGCACCTGATATTGGCCCCGAAGATAACTGAGACAATAGACTTCTATGGACTGAAAGAAGCATCTATTGATAGCTCCCTGTGCATCCAATGCGGCTTGTGTAGAGAGAATTGCAGGTTCGATGCAATTACTGATGATATCAGGATCGATAGCCTTGAATGTGAAGGCTGTGGTGTATGTGCTCATGTCTGTCCTGAAGGAGCTATAACAATGGTAGAAAGAAAAGCAGGAGATGCATATCTTTCTGAAACCAGATTCGGACCGATGGCACATGCAAAGCTCAGTGTCGGAGAAGAAGCAAGTGGTAAATTGGTAGCGTTTGTCAGGGAGAATGCCAGAAAACTTGCTGATAGATATGACAAAGACATGATCATCATTGATGGACCACCCGGCACAGGGTGCTCTGTGATCGCTTCTATTACCGGTGTTGATATGGTTGCGGTCATAACTGAACCCAGTGTATCAGGGATCCATGATCTTGAACGGGTTCTGGGTGTAGCCAGCCACTTTAATGTTCCAGCTGTGGTCTGCATAAACCAGTATGATATAAATGAAGAGAACACCCGCATTATTGAAGATTATTGCAGGGAAAATGGGATCAATGTTGTAGGAAAGCTTCCTTTTAGCAAAATTCCGACCAAAGCAATGATTCAGGAAATAACGGTGATCGAATATTTAGATAATGAACTGTCAAATGAGTTCTCAGAAAAACTAAAAGAAATATGGGAAAACATGATGAGAAGCCTGAAATATGATTAAATAAAATGTGTTTTTATTTTCAAGCTATGCTCTCATATAAAATTACATCGTGCGTTTTACCGCAAGCATCCTGTCAAGTGCTTCTTTTGCTTTGAGCCTTGTCTCTTCAGGCACGGTGATCACATATTCCATGTTCTCAAGTGCATTAAGCACTGATTCAAGGGTAGTGATCTTCATGTTAGGACAGATCGTAAACTCGGACAGGTAATAGAACTTCTTATCAGGGTTCTCTTTACTTAACCTGTGAAGCAGGCCATTCTCAGTACCGATGATGAACTCTTTAGCATCAGAGCTTTTAGCATAGTTGAGTATACCGGTAGTGCTTAAGACCTCATCTGCAAGCTCAAGGACCTCTGTCCTGCATTCCGGGTGTGCGAGGAACAGGGCATCAGGATGTGCTTCCTTTGCCTTGATGACATCATCTGCACGCATCTGGTGATGGGTTGGGCAGAATCCTTCCCATGTAATGATCTTCTTGTCGGTGAAATGTGAAACGTAAGTCCCGAGGTTCTTGTCAGGGACAAAGATTATCTCATCCTCTTCAAGGGAGTTCACTACATCAATTGCATTTGCGGATGTACAGCAGATATCGCTCTGGGCCTTGATCTCGGCAGAGGAGTTCACATAACAGACCACCGCTGCATCGGGGTGCTCCTGCTTTACATCGTCCAGGGAGATCACATCGACCATCTCGGCCATCGGGCAGCCGGCGTCCTTTTCAGGAAGAAGTACAGTCTTTTCCGGGCTAAGTGTTGCAGCGCTTTCAGCCATGAAGTCTACGCCACAGAATACTATCACATCGGCATCGGTAGCGACGGCCTGCTGGCTAAGACCAAGTGAATCACCTGTGAAGTCTGCAATATCCTGCACTTCAGGGCGCTGGTAATTGTGGGCGAGGATAACTGCATTGTGTTCTGCTTTCAGGGAATTGATCCTGTCAATTATATCATTCATGTCCTGCATATTCCCACCACATCATAATTTCTATTATATAACATGTCAAACAACTTAGATTTCTATAACGATATTTATATCTAAATATGCGTTTTCGTTTTTATAAATATGGGTAGTATTTATGTATGTTAACGGCGTTAACCTACCGCCTGACAGTTTAAGTAGTTTGCGCTGGCAGGAAAATTCTCTGCAAGTGATAATATACTAAAGTTTATATCAATGAGTTTTGTACACTTATACCACATCCGAAATAAACCGTTGCTGGAACAATAACAGATAATGGAAAAAGTATTAATTAAAGAATAGTCCATTTCTTTATGGGAGTATAAAAATGACTGAAACCACTATTAAAGTAGAAGGCATGTCCTGCGGACACTGTAAGATGGCTGTAACTAAAGCAATATCCGGGTTAAATGGCGTTTCTTCTGTTGATGTCGATCTTGAAAAAGGAGAAGCCAGTGTTTCCTACGATCCACAGGCAACAGATATTGATGCTATCAAAAAAGCAGTCAATGATGCCGGCTATAAGGCCTGACCTTACAGCTTTAATTTATTATAAATAATAATGATTTGATCGACATTTGATCAATATTAAGTCGGACATTTAGTGCCTGGTAGCACTAAATGTACGATCGACCAACCGTCAGACGAACAAATTTCATTTATTCTTTTGGTGTGATAATATGAAAGTCACAATTGATGTTCATGGAATGACCTGTATGCATTGCCATGACAGAGTTACAAAAGCAATTTCTTCTCTTGAAGGTGTGGAAGATGTGGAGGTAAGCCTTGAGGAGAACAATGCTACTGTTAGTTTTGATCCTGAAAAAGTGACCCTTGATGAGATCAGGAAGGCAGTTGAAGATGCCGGTTATGAGACAGGCGAAGGTAGCGGTTCAGAAGATTCAGCAGAAACACTCGCAGAAAGTTTAATTGAAGCTTCAACTAAGGCTACAACTGAAACCACAACAGAAGAGATGGCAGAAGAGACCGCTGAAGTACCCACTGATTCCACATTGAAAGTTACAGGTATGACATGTGCCGCCTGTGCATTGCGCATAGAGGATGCGTTGAAGAAACAGCCCGGCGTCCTTTCGGCAACTGTCAATCTTCCGCTTGAAAAGGCATCCGTAACCTATGATCCGAAGCTGATAAACACTAACAGACTTGAAGAAACGATCGTAGATACAGGCTATGGCATACTGAAAGATGAGGTTAACTTTGATGTAGGAGGCATGACATGTGCCGCTTGTGCATCAAATATAGAGCGTGCTCTCAGGAAACTTGATGGCGTAAGCAAAGCCAGTGTGAATTTCCCAATGTCCAGTGCGCATGCTGAGTATGATTCCTCAAAGGTTTCCGTAGCTGATATGCTTAAGGCAATAGATGATATTGGCTATACTGCATCCGTTAAGGAGGAGGGTAGGCCTGCTGATCGTGAACAGGCTGCAAGGGACCTTGAGATCACACACCAGAGGAACAACCTGCTTATTGCTTTCCTGTTGACAATTCCAATAATGCTTGGTGGAATGAGTGGCGGGTTCCCACAGTATCTTTATTTTGTACCCCCTATCCTTGCTGATCGATTTGTACTTTTTGTTCTTACTACAATAGTAATGGCTTTCCCAGGCAGACAGTACTTCGTTGGTGCCTACAAAGGGCTTCGTCACGGTTCTGCTGATATGAACCTTCTTATTGCAACGGGTACCGGTGCTGCTTATACTATCAGTGTTGTGACCGGGTTCATCGACCTTGGACCGGGATACCAGCATACTTTCTTCGATTCAGCTGCAATGCTGATCACATTCATAACCTTTGGACGTTACCTTGAAGCAAAAGCAAGAGGCAGGACATCCGAAGCCATCAGGAAGCTCATCGGATTGCAGGCAAGAGCAGCCCGGGTCATCAGAAATGAAGAGGAGACCGAAGTAGCTGTGGAAGATGTGGTCACAGGAGATATTGTTGTTGTCAGACCAGGAGAGAAGCTACCAGTGGATGGTATCGTTACTGAAGGTTCATCTTCCATTGACGAATCAATGATCACCGGTGAGAGCATTCCGGTTGAGAAGAATATTGATGACCAGGTCATCGGTGCTACTGTAAACGGTACTGGTTCTTTCAGGTTCAAAGCTACCAAAGTAGGTGCTGATACTGCACTTTCACAGATAATCAAGCTGGTAGAAGATGCACAAACATCCAAGGCACCGATCCAGAGAATAGCTGACTTTGTTGCTGGTCGCTTCATTGTCGCAGTCATAATAATTGCTTTGCTTTCATTCATGTTCTGGCTCTTCATCGGATACAACATGTTTGATGTTGCACAGTACTCTGTTATCACAAGTCCGTTCCTGTTCTCCCTTCTGATCGGAATAACAGTTCTTGTGATATCCTGTCCATGTGCTGTAGGACTTGCAACTCCGGTAGCCATAATGGTAGGTACCGGCAAAGGAGCAGAAAATGGTATACTTATCAAGGGTGGTGAAGCACTTGAGGTCAGCCGGAAGATCAATACGATCATATTTGACAAGACTGGTACGCTCACAGAAGGAAAACCTGTACTAACTGATATTGTCGCTTTTAGCGGACACACTGAAGATGAAGTACTTTCCCTTGCAGCTACTGCAGAAAAGGGATCAGAACATCCTCTGGGTGAAGCTATTGTAAACGCTGCTGTGGAAACTAACGTCCCCATTATGGATGTGTCATCCTTTGATTCCATCCCGGGACATGGGGTAAAAGCACTGATCAATGAGCAAGAGGTGCTGTTGGGTACCCGAAAGCTCATGACTGACAGCAATGTTGACGTATCTTCCCTTACCGGTAGGCTTGAAGAACTTGAACATCAGGGTAAGACAGCTATGCTGGTCTCAGTTGATGGCAATGCAACTGGTATCGTAGCAGTAGCAGATACACTCAAAGCCAATTCCATAGAGGCTGTTTCCAGGCTCAAAGAGATGGGACTTGAGGTTGTAATGATCACAGGAGATAACAGCAGGACCGCATCAGCTATTGCATCTAAAGCGGGTATTGATCGCGTTCTTTCTGAGGTGTTACCTGAAGACAAAGCAGCTGAGGTCAGGAAACTACAGGATGAAGGCAGGATAGTTGCAATGGTCGGTGACGGTATAAATGATGCACCGGCACTTACTCAGGCAGAAGTTGGGATAGCAATGGGAGCCGGTACAGATGTGGCAATTGAATCAGCACAGATCGTACTCATCAGGAACGACCTGCTTGACGTGGTAGCTTCCCTGCGCTTGAGCCGTCTGACCATGAGAAAGATAAAGCAGAACCTGTTCTGGGCCTTTGGGTACAACAGTCTTGGTATCCCGATCGCTGCAGGTGTCCTCTATCCGGTATTCCATCAGGTACTTGTCACTCCTGCAATGGCAGCAGCTTTCATGGCAATGAGCTCGGTATCTGTTGTGACGAATTCACTGCTGATGAAAAGAAGCAGGATCAAATGATGGAACATTAGCTAATCGATTGGTTGATAGATCATTAGTTAGTTAGTTAGTTAATTGATTGTTTGATCGATCGATCTACCAAACGATTATCTGATCATCAGCAAGTAATTAATTAAGTGGCATGTTTTAAGCATGCTGCTCTTTTTTTCTTAATATTATAACTACGAATCAATTCGAAGTTTAGACAATTCTTTAATAAGTCAACATCATATTGTAACATGTCGAAAGACGATGACAATCACGATCATAAAGGAGAAATTAATATGAAGAAATATTTCACATTTGTTACACTCGGTCTGCTGTTGCTCAGCATGACGGCAGCAGGTGTTGCTGTTGCCATCTCTGAGCCAGTGGCCGAAGAGCCTGTACTGATAGCTGAAAAGATCGCTGCTGATGGATATTACCAGGACATGATATATCCTGAAGCTGCACGAGAGGTCGTTCCCCTCTATGTTGATCCGGGATATTCATATCTTACAATTAAACCCGGTGAGTCAGAGGAAGTAACTGTTGTGCTCTACAACCACGGTGAAGAGACGATGACAGTTGAGCCTTACCTTGTACCACAGTTCTACAACGACAATGAACTTGATGATGAATGGGTTACTATTTCACCTGCAAAAGCTGAAATGGAGACCGGCGAAAAGCAGGAGTTCACGATCAAAGTAGCAGTTCCTGAAGATGCTGAACTTGGCCACTACAGTGCAAACGTCTTCTTTAGCGGTCTTGAGGGAGATGTTGCTTCCCTTTACCCGGGTTACAACGGAGCGCTCGAACTTTCAGTGAATGTATGGCTGCCACCAAACATTGAGATATTCAATTCATACATCAGCGACCGCGTTGAAGCAGGTGCTGAATATGAGTATTCCATAAATCTCAAGAACGTTGGCGACAAAGCAATTTCCATTGATCCACAGTTCGAAGAGATCGAGGATGAATGGTACAGATACAGTTCACAGGTATCTCTTGATGAGAAAGATGTGACCATCACAGCACCTTCTATTATAAATCCAGGAGAAAAAGCTGTTGTGAAGGTAAATGTGAAGATCCCGGCTGATGCAGAAGGAAGTGTCAATGGTATGATCAATCTGAATATCGATGACAGAACCATCACCGAATGGAGCCAGAAGGTAAGCATGAACTTCGATGTCTGGCAACAGCCCGAAGAACCATTCATAACAACTTTCAACGCAATGACTGATGATCCTATCACTATCAAGCTGTTCTCAACGGACTACAACTATGGTAGCAGCAGCACATCTTCTACAACACCTTCCTTTGAGGTTGTATTGAAGAACGCAAAAGGAGAGGTGAGACCGGTAATTGTGAGCACAAGCTACAGGGGCTCTGTCAATCTTGGACAGCAGTATCCTGGTCCTTACATGATGGCAATGGATGAAGCTGCCGGCAGCTACATTGAAGTTGAATCTGTGATGACTGAAGATATGGAACAGCCTGATGTCTACCAGCAGGGATCTACCGGATATTCAGAGACATATATTATCGATGGTGGTGCCGGTGAGTGGATACTCGAGATCATGCCACACAACACCGAGAACTTTGAATACTCAATTAGTATTGGTCTGACTGAATAATTCATTCCCAATATCCCGATTGTGTCATGTGTTAACATGGCACCCACTACCTTTTTTAACTTCCTGTATGTTAAAATACGAAAAAGGATCGCAATATCAAGTTAAGTTGCTTGAATATTGTTTCTTTCAAAATTCTATTTTATTTTGTAAGTATCTTCCTTATTAACCAATAAAAGTTGATATCATGCAGGAAAAAATAAAGGAAATCTCGTCACGTATCCATGAATTGCGCGAGCTGTCAGAAATCAGTTCAGAAGAAATGGCAAATTATCTGAATATCCCTGTTGAAACCTATCAGCAGTATGATACAGGTGAAGTCGATATTCCTGCCAGCATACTTTTTGAGATCGCACAGTTCCTGAAAGTTGATATGACATTACTTCTAACCGGCGAAGAACCACGCATGCATATCTTTACTGTTACCAGGAAGGACAAGGGACCAACTGTTGAAAGAAGAGAGGCTTACAAATATCAGAACCTTGCCCCAAATTTCATACACAAAAAGGCAGAGACTTTTATTGTTGAGGTTGAAGCAGGATCAACAGATGCTAATAACCCTATGAATTCCCACCCTGGACAGGAGTTCGATCTTGTTCTTGAAGGTACCTTAAAAGTAAAGATACATGACAACGAGATCGTTCTTGAGGAAGGAGATTCCATCTATTTTGATTCCAGCTATGGTCATGGAATGGAAGCCCTTGGGGATAAGCCTGCAAAGTTCCTGGCTATGATAGTCTGAAAAACATAAATTTGATCCAAATTTAAGAATTGATCTATTAGAAATGGAAAACGGTGTAAATATGTCATCTTTTTTAGAAGAATATGTTTCACGCACGGAATTCGAATCGTATGATGACTATAAGGAGAACTTTAAGATAAAGATCCCTGATAACTTTAATTTCGCATACGATATTGTCGACAGGTACGCAAAGGAACAACCTGAGAAAAGAGCACTTGTATGGTGCGATGATGATGGTGAAGAACTGATATATAATTTCAGGGACCTGAAATACTACAGCGATAAAGCTGCAAATCTCTTCAGAAAATATGGCATCAAGAAAGGCGATGTTGTAATGCTGACCTTGAAGGGAAGGTATGAGTTCTGGATATGTATCCTTGCCTTGCACAAGATAGGTGCTGTTACTCTCCCTGCAACCCACATGCTGACAACCAAAGATGTGACCTACCGTATTGAACTTGCAAAGATCAAGATGGTAGTAAGTGCAGACGATGAAGGTCTCATGGGTTACATCGATGAAGCTCACAAAGGGTACGAGGATGTCCTGCTTCACAAAGCCGTCCTCAATGTTGAGAAAGAGGGGTGGATCAATTTCAATAAGGAGCTTGAAGAGGCTTCTGAGGACTTTACCAGACCTGAAGGCGATGAAGCAACAAATAACGATGATATTGCTCTTTTGTACTTCTCGTCCGGAACAACCGGTCTGCCAAAAATGGTCCAGCATGACTTCGCCTACCCCCTTGGCCACATAATCACTGCTAAGTACTGGCAGAACGTGATGGACGATGGATTACACCTTACAGTTGCAGACTCAGGTTGGGCAAAATGCGTATGGGGTAAGCTCTACGGCCAGTGGATCTGTGGCACTGCTGTTTTTGTCTATGACTATGAGCGTTTCAATGCAAAGAACATGCTTGAGAAAGCCAGCAGATATGGCGTGACCACATTCTGTGCACCGCCTACTATCTATAGGTTCCTCATCAAGGAAGATCTTTCACAGTATGATTTCAGCAGCCTTGAGTACTGTGTGGTTGCCGGTGAGCCATTGAACCCTGAAGTGTATGAAAGATTCCTTGAGTTCACAGGCCTGAAACTCATGGAAGGCTTTGGCCAGACCGAGAGTGTGGTAACAATCGCAACCTATCCGTGGATGGAACCAAAGCCCGGGTCAATGGGAAAACCATCACCTGAATACGATATCCAGTTGCTTAACCTTGACGGGAAGCTCTGTGATTCCGGTGAGGAAGGAGAGATCGTCATCAATACTTCCAGCGGCAAACCAGTAGGTCTTTTTGCCGGATATCGTGCAGATGAGGAGAAAACAAAAGCCACCTGGCATGATGGCTATTATCATACCGGTGACATGGCATGGAAAGATGAGGATGGTTATTTCTGGTTCATCGGAAGGTCTGATGATATCATTAAGAGCTCCGGTTACAAGATAGGTCCTTTCGAGGTCGAGAGTGCACTGATCGAGCATCCTTCTGTACTTGAATGTGCTATTACCGGCGTACCGGATCCTGTTCGTGGCCAGATCGTCAAGGCGACCATTGTTCTTGCCAAAGGCTATGAAGCAAGTGATGAGCTTAAGAAAGAGTTGCAGGACCATGTCAAGAAAGCCACTGCACCTTACAAGTATCCAAGAGCTGTAGAATTTGTGGATGAGCTTCCAAAGACCATCAGTGGCAAGATAAGACGTGTCGAGATACGTGATCACGATAAAGCAACAAACTGATAAACCTTAATTACTTCATGTCAGGAAGCTGGAAGGTTTCCTGTAATGTATTTAGTAGCAAATATTGAAAATACTCTGATCCAAGATGATCTTACGATCGATCATTTTAGATCATATTTCCGTTCATTGAGTTGATATTATGGCTGAAAATAAGGAAAAGATGCAACCATATCCTGAACTGAACATTATTGAGTGTAAAGGATGTGAGAGATGCGTAGCTGCATGTCCCAAAGATGTACTCTTTATGAGTGAACAAATTAACGAACGCGGCTACCATTATGTTGAATACACGGGAGAAGGATGCATAGGATGCGGAAATTGTTACTACACCTGTCCTGAGCCACTGGCTATTGCTGTGCATATCCCGATCAAGGAAGAATAAGCCAAAAAAATGAGGTGATATTTTATGGCTACACAATTAATAAAAGGCAACTCCGCAGTTGTCATTGGTGCTTTATATGCCGGTTGTGACTGTTATTTCGGATATCCGATCACACCTGCAAGTGAGATCCTTCATGAGGCTTCCCAGACATTCCCGAAGCTTGGAAGGAAATTCGTACAGGCAGAATCAGAAGAAGCTGCAATTAACATGGTATATGGTGCAGCATCTGCCGGACACAGGGTTCTGACAGCGTCATCAGGTCCCGGCATGAGCCTGAAACAGGAAGGTGTATCATACCTTGCAGGAGCAGAACTCCCATGCGTGATAGTAGACATCATGAGAGCAGGTCCTGGTCTTGGTAATATTGGTCCTGAACAGGGAGATTACACACAGGTCGTAAAGGGTGGCGGACACGGAAACTACCGCAACATCGTTATCGCACCAAATTCCGTTCAGGAAATGTGCGACTTTACAATAAAGGCATTTGAGCTTTCAACAAAGTACCGCAACCCTGTTGTAGTACTTGCAGATGGTGTGCTTGGACAGATGATCGAGCCACTCCAGTTCCCTGAAGAAGCTGTGGAGCCAGTCATTGACGAGTCATGGGCTGTTTGCGGAACAAAGGAAACACGCCAGAACCTTGTAACATCTATCTTCCTGGACTTTGACCAGCTCGAGGACTTCAACTACAGGCTTCAAGAGAAGTATGAGACCGTCAAGGAAAATGAAGTTGAGTACGAGGAATACATGATGGACGATGCATCAATTGTACTCGTAGCATATGGTATCAGCAGCAGGATATGCCGTTCAGCTGTAGAAGTTGCAAGGAGAGAAGGTATCAAGGTAGGACTTTTCCGTCCGATAACATTGTTCCCATTCCCTGAAAATGAACTGAAGGCCCTCGCAGATTCAGGTGATAAGACCTTCGTTTCCGTTGAGATGAGCAATGGTCAGTTGATCGATGACGTACGTCTTGCAACAGGTTGCAACAAGCCTGTGGACCTTGTCAACCGCATGGGTGGAAACCTTATTACAATGGATCAGGTCATGGAGAAGATTAGAGAAATTGCTGCTAGGGAGGAATGAACATGGCAGAAAAGATCATTGGAAGACCATCTGGAATTTATGAAGAGTTCCCACGCAAAGGTGGAGCAGCACCAACTGCAACCCACTACTGTCCTGGATGTGGACACGGTATTTTGCACAAACTGATCGGCGAGGCTATGGAAGAGCTTGAGATCCAGGACAGAAGCGTCATGATCAGTCCTGTAGGTTGTGCAGTTTTTGCTTACTACTACTTTGACTGCGGAAACCTTCAGGTCGCACATGGACGTGCACCTGCTGTAGGTACCGGTATGTCAAGGGCACAGGATAACTCTGTTGTAATATCCTACCAAGGTGACGGTGACCTCGCATCTATCGGTCTTAATGAGACCATGCAGGCAGCAAACCGTGGTGAAAAGATGGCTGTGTTCTTCGTGAACAACACTGTCTATGGTATGACCGGTGGCCAGATGGCACCAACAACGCTGATCGGTGAAAAGACCGTAACATGTCCTGATGGAAGGGACCCTCGCTTTGCAGGATACCCAATGCACATGTGTGAGTTGCTGGATAACTTAAAGGCCCCAGTCTTCATCGAGCGTGTTTCAATATCTGACATCTCACATATCAGGAAAGCAAAGAAAGCTGTCAGAAGGGCACTCGAAGTTCAGAAAGAAGGCAAAGGGTATGCATTCGTAGAAGTACTTTCCACATGTCCGACCAACCTCAGGCAAAATGCTGAACAAAGCACTGATTTCGTGAATGACCTGATGGAAAAGGAATTCCCTCTCGGAAACTTCAGGGATAAATTCGATGAAACAGAACCATTGTGGCGCTCTGAGAGTGATTTCTCCAAGAAAGGGATCGATAATCTCTACAGTCTTGAAAGCAGTGCATCTCCTGATGCTGTACCAGACCCTGAGTTTGGCCAGGCACTTGTTAAGATCGCAGGATTTGGTGGCCAGGGTGTCTTAAGTATGGGACTTACACTTGCTCGTGCAGGATGCCGTGACCAGCGCTATTCTTCCTGGTATCCTTCATACGGACCGGAGCAGCGTGGTGGAACCTCCAACTGTTCAGTTGTCATCTCAGGAGAATCAATTGGTTCACCTGTCGTCTATGAGTCAAATGTGCTTGTAGCTCTTAACCAGCCATCCCTGGAGAAATTCGCAGGCGATGTGAAGAAAGGAGGACTCATACTTTATGATGACACAATTGGTGATTTCGATGCTCCTGAAGGAGTAAGGGCAATTGCAGTACCTTCCATGCAGATCGCAAAGGATGCAGGCTCAGTAAAAGCTGCAAATACCGTCATGCTCGGTGTGCTTATGGCACAGGGAGACACACGCCTTCCGGAAAAAGTATTCAGGGAAGCAATAGAGGATACTTTCGCAAGCAAGCCAAAGCTTATCCCGATGAACCTGGATATCCTTGAAGCCGGTGCAAAGTGGTCAAAAGAAAACTTTAAATAAGTGCCGGTTTATTTCCGGCTACTTTATATTTTAACGATCTGGAGACCATGATAAGAATACTTCATTTTTTAATAGCTTTCACCGTATTTGCTATAGTAACTGTTGCTATAACAGCTCTGCTTCAGGAAATGATCTTCTTTTCTGTTTTCGTAGGACTTCCTGCCGGTACAATTGCAGGAGTTGTTACTTTCATTTATCTTCGGGTTAAAAACAAAGGCCAATGAATGCAGATCCGATGGACCACGAGCATGAAAGGTTTCGATGATGCCTACAGTGTCCGTAAAGCTGTTTTTATTGATGAACATGCCATCCCTAAAGAGATTGAGTATGTGTGGATGCTAAGGAAAGGACAGATCGATAATCTGATAATTTCCTGAATCATCTAATAATTATCAAATAATCATCTAATTATTCTCTAATAATAAAGAATAGAACCTCCTGCAAAGCAGGAGAATTATTCTCATTTATTCATCTTTTTAAATGGATCAGTCAATTGACAGATCATAGTCGTATGCTAGTTCCCCATGGATCATTTCATCCAACCCTTTAAGTTCAAATTCTTCTGAAACCTTCACGGGTGTTACAAATTCAATTATTCTCAGCATTCCGTAAGTGAATATGAATGCATAGACCGATGCTCCAACGACTGCACCTACTTCTGTTATAAAGAACATGAGTTCTCCTCCGAAGAACAGGCCATCTGTTGCAGCCGGATTAACTGCTGATGAACTAAAAATACCCAGCATGATCATTCCCAGCACTCCACCTACTCCATGGAGTCCCCATACATCCAGTGCATCATCCCATTCCATCTTATTCTTGAACTGGATGGCAAAGTAACATGCTGTTCCTCCTACAATACCATAAAGAGCAGCTGTTGGCATAGAAACATATGCTGCTGCAGGTGTTATTATCACAAGTCCGGCAAGAGCACCTGTCAATAAGCCTACAAATTTTGGTTTTCCTTCTCTTGCCCATTCGATCATGAGCCATGAAATTGCTGCGAAAGAAGCTGAAATGTCAGTATTTATCAGTGCCAATGCAGTAAATTGGTCAAGGTTAAGCTCGCTTCCTGCATTGAATCCATACCATCCAAACCAGAGAATACCTGCTCCAATGGCTATTAAGGGAATACTGTGAGGTTTTTCATCTTTTTCTCTCCTTCCACCTACATAAAAGACAGCTCCTAAAGCACCGAATCCTGCTATTGCATGTACCGGAATACCGCCTGCAAAGTCAAGAACGCCCATGGAAGCCAAAAAGCCACCTCCCCATACCATGTGAACAAATGGATAGTAGACAAGGAACTGCCAGAGGACAAGGAAGATCAGGAATGCCTTGAAGGTAACACGGTTGACAAATGCACCGGTTATAAGTACCGGAGTTATGATCGCGAACATCATCTGGTAAGAAATGAATACCAGTTCAGGGATCTTTGCATTTCCTGAAAATACAGAATCTGCTGCAACTCCCTGCAAAAATGCTTTATCAAGATTTCCCAAAATAGCCCCGTCACCACTGAAACATAAAGAATAGCCTACGCATAACCAGAGGATACTCGTTATTCCTAATGATACAAAAGTTTGCATCATTATACCAACTATATTTTTCTTATTTGCAAGCCCACCATAAAAAAACGCCAGTCCTGGTGTCATTAACATAACAAGACTGGTCGCAACTATCATAAAAGCCGTAGTTCCTGAATCAAACATGATTGCTCTCCAAATCGTATCTAGGTAATATGCAGCGTACTTCCTTTGTTATATTACTTAAAGTTAACTTAAATTGCCTATAAAATCAAACTCAGAAGGCAGTTTTAAAAGAGGCACATTAAAAATAACAATTGTATTTAAGCTTTGCGTAGGTCTTATAGGTATTTGCCAGCTCCAAACACATATAGCAAAATACTATGCAAAAAATCAGGGTCTGAAAGACATCATTTCTGAACTTGTCCCCCCTCTATTTATTTACTATAACTAAACATACATTATATTAATGTTCAAGAAGACACGGCGATATATCTCCATTACAAAGGTATTTTTCAAATACAATCTGTTCAGCCTTCTTTATAAAGACATACAACAGAACTATGTTTCCAATAAAAAGGGAACCTGTTATATTGATGTTGAGATGCAAAAGAATGCAAGAAAGCTCAGGCTTGCATTTGAAGATCTTGGAGTGACGTTCATCAAACTGGGCCAGATCATGAGCAAGCGTCCTGATCTTCTTCCCCTGGATTATACCAGAGAGCTTTCACAGCTTCAGAATAAGGTCCGTCCTCTTGAACTGGAAGAGATGGCTGAGTCCCTTGAGGGATTCCGTGCCAGTTGTTCTATAGCAGAAGCAGATGCTTCAACAGTCGTTTCTGAATTCCTTTCGAATTTTGATGATTTTAAGAGAAAACCTATTGCCAGTGCATCCATAGCACAGGTCTATGAAGCAAGGATCGGTGGCAAAAGGGTGGCTGTCAAGATCGCAAAACCTGGGCTTATAGACCAGATCAATGTTGACCTTGCCATCATCAATGACCTCAAGCCACTTATGAAGAAAATGGGTGGTTTTGGGAACAATATCGATATTGATGATTTTCTCGATGAATTCCAGGATATGCTGAACAAAGAAGTAGACCTTTTGAACGAGGCTCGCAACATCAAGAGATTCGAGGAATTATTCGCAGAATCCCATGATGTCCATATACCCGCAGTACACGATGAGTATTGTACCGAAAGTATTCTTGTGATGGACTATATGGAAGGCATCCTTGTAAAGGACCTTGAAACAACAGACCAGAAAACGAGATCAAAATATGCGCACATCATCAGTTCCAGTTATCTGAACCAGGTCTATCTGCATGGTTTCTACCATGCAGACCCTCATTCAGGAAATATTCTCCTCCGTGATGACGGGATCGCTTTCATCGATTTCGGGGCTGTTGGACTAATTGATTCCGAGCTTCGCAGGAACATGCTGAATCTTTTCTATGGGATCTACAAGAAGAACGTTGACATTGCTTTTGATGCTTTCCTGAAGATCGCTGACATCAATAAGGAAGAGATTAATGTGCATAAGTTCAAGGTCGACCTTGATACGCTCATATCTATACAGAACTTTGCTTTAGGGGAACGGCAAAACGATAGTTATGCAAATCTTGCACTTAAATACAATCTATCCCTTCCGAGTGATTTCTCCACACTTGAACGTTCTCTTGTAATCGTTGAAGGTGTTTGCCTGGAGCTTGATCCCAGGTTCAATATCATTGAGGATGCCAAGAGACTGATCTTCATTGTCATGACTAAAAGGTATTCCCCATTCAAGGCAGGCGAATACTTCCTCCTGGAAGGTGACAGGTATCTCGAGATATTCAAGAACCTTCCACAGGGGGTTAATGACGTTATTGAGACGATACGTGGATATCGTATAGAGAAACTGGAAGAGAAGACCCGTGAGATCAAGCATGACAGAATGGTCGAGAATCTTGCGAAGTATGTCTTCCTGTCGATTATCCTTGTAGCTTCGGCTTATCTGGCATCACAATCTGAGGGTAGCCTTGCAACTCTCGGAATAGCAGGATTCGTTGTAGCTATCTTCATGTTCGGAGTGTTGTTCCTGAGAAGCCAGTAACACCAAACAAACAAAACAATACCAATATTTGATCATTGAAACTAAGGGGTGAACAATTTGAGTGGGGAGTATTACAATGAAAAGATCGAGACCATGGATCGGGGAGACCTTGATTCCCTGGTAGAAGAGAAGTTAAGATACACTATAGACTATGCTGTAAAGCATTCTTCCTTTTACAGAAAATGGTTTGAAAGTAATGATGTATCGCCTTCAAGTATCCGGGATCATGAAGACCTTCTGGAAATGCCGCTCGTATCAGGCGAGCTTATCAGGAACAACCAGCCTCCAAAGACCAATGATTTTAATTTTATGAGTACCAGCTGGGATAAGGTTTTTACTATCCATGAAACCAGCGGCACAAGCGGAACCCCTAAGGCTTTTTTCCTTACATGGGATGACTGGTTACGTTTTGCTGAGAAATACAGCCGAAGTTTCACATCCCAGGGATTCGGGAAAGGTGACAGGATGATAATGTGTGCATCCTACGGAATGAATGTCGGTGCCAACACCATGACACTTTCTGCACGTGATATCGGCATGGCTATCATACCGGAAGGAAAATGTACATTCCCAACTCGCGTCCTTGAAAGCTACCAGCCTACAGGGATAGTGGCCAGCGTATTCAAGCTTTTAAGACTTGCACGCAGGCTAAAAGATGAAGGAATAGATCCAGGGGAGACCAGCATCGAAAAACTGGTCGTAGGAGGAGAGAGCTTTGCTGAGGAGAGCAGGAGCTATCTGGAGGAATTATGGGGCTGTCCTATCTACAACACCTATGGAAGTACTGAAGGAACGATGTGCGGAGAATGCACAGAGCAAAGTGGCCTTCATGTTCCGGAAGACCTTGTCCACCTTGATATCTATGACCCATACCGGAAGGAATTCCTTGAAGATGGTGACTGTGGCAGGATAGTACTTACGACACTGCTAAGCCCCGGTGAAAAGTGTGGCAATCTTCTGATCAATTATGACACCGAAGACACAACAGTGGTTCAATCAAGGAAAAAGTGTGCATGTGGCAGGACTCATATGAAGATCTTCACCCCTGAGCGTGAGGCTGAAACTCATTGGATATCAGGTTCACCATTTAATCGTGTGAATGTTGAAAGAGGTGTCTTTCAGAGGGAGAACATGGACTACCTGACTGGAGAGTATGAAGCTTTCCTTTATGAGGACGAGGATGGAACTTCCATTCTAAAGGTAAGTCTAGAATGCATTGATAAGGAAAATTGCGATAGATCTGTTATCGAAGAAAATTTTCTCAGAGGTTTCCTCAGCAACATAACAGGCACCAAGGGCCTTTATGATAATGGTGAGCTTGATGTTGACATCAAATTAACAGGTCCGGGAGAGCTTGAATTTTATAAACTAAAAGGAAGAGCTAAAAGAGTGATAGATCGAAGGTGATCCTATTGCCCTTACTCTAAGTCTTCCCAAAGGTCGATGAGTTTGCCCCTTGTTAGTTTATCTCAGCAAAGTAAACCGCTTTGAAGAAATTCGTTTGTTAGCTGGATGAGGTATTAGGATTCATTAGTATACTAAATCCAAATGTACTTCCTTTTCCAACTTCACTTTCAACCCAGACCTCACCACCATGCATTTCAACATACTGTTTAACAAGCGCAAGTCCCAATCCGGTTCCTTCATATTTACGGTTAAAAGATGAATCAACTTGCTTAAAGGCCTCAAATACAGTTTTTTGTTTATTCTCGGGAATACCTATACCAGTATCAGATACAGAAACCTGAACTTTACCGCCAATAATTTTTGAGTTGACCCATACTTTGCCACTTTTTGGTGTAAACTTAATTGCATTACTGAGTAGATTATACATAATTTGTTTGATCTTTGTCCTATCAGCATATATTTCCAGAATTTCAAGTTCTATATTGGATTTAAGATCTATGGATTTTTTCTTTGCCATTGGATCTATTAACATTACAATTTCATCAATTATTTCTGGCAGGTTTATAATTTCAGGCTCATATTTCATATTACCGGATTCAATTTTTGAAATATCAAGTATATCATTGATCAACGTCATCAAATGCCTTCCGCTTTTCAGGATATTAGATATATATTTGGTTTGCTTTTTGTTCAAATCACCAAACCTTTTATCGCTTAAAACTTGAGAAAAACCGATAACTGAATTAAGTGGTGTACGTAACTCATGACTCATGTTCGCGAGGAATTCCGATTTGATACGATTTCCTTCTTCAGCAAGAACTTTGGCCCGAACAAGAGCCAACTCCGCTTTCTTACGTTCAGTAATGTCAGTTACAATGACAGTAACCCCAATAATATTCCCCTCGTCATCCTCAAGAGGACTGTACACATTCTCATACCACAGCCTTTCGAGTAACACATCTCCATATTCTTCAACAATGGTGAATGCTTCACCAGCAAGCGCCCGGTCAAAGTTTATTTTTGCTTTTTCCCCATCTTTAGGGTCTTTGATGTAACTTAGCATACTAATGCCAATCGCAATCCTGGCATTCCATATGTTCTTCATTGTTAACTGATGAATTTTGTTGAAAGCGATATATCGATACTCCCGATCAATGGCGAATATAACGACATTATTTGGACTTTCAAATACTGCCTGCATGAGATTGTAGGCCTGCCGATACTTCAATTCACTTTGTTGCAGCGCTTCCTCAGTCTGTCTCTGCTCCACAATGTTCCATACCGAATCCATGATCAAGGTAAGCTGAAGTCTATCACTCTCATCATAATTTGATTCCTTGTTGGCTAGTCCGACAACAGCAACGATTTGTCCGTTTCTGAACACTGGTATGCTTAGGTATTTATGAAGTTCAACATGTCCTTTTGGGTAACCTTTTTTCAGTGGATTTACAGCCTGAAAGTCATTTAGAATGATTGCTTTGCGTTGCTTGACCACCTCTCCCCATATACCGGTATCCTTCAGATCATATGTATTCAGAGGTTCAACAATTGTACACTCCCTCATCACATCTTTTGACCATGTGTTGAGAGTTAACTTCATTTGTTCCTCATCATAATGGTATATGTGACCAATTTTACTCTGGGTGAGTTTGATTGCTTCATCAAGTGCAAAATTAAGAAGATCCTGAACTGAATCAGGCTTATAATGTAGAACGGACTCAAGACATCTTAATCGCTCATCTCTAAGGCGGAGTTCTTCCTCAATATTTTTACACCACGTAATATCTGTGATGCTTTTTCCCACAGGTAAAACGATATTATCTTTTCTCATAGGTAACCTCAGAACTGTCATGGGATCAATGAATATTTATGTCGAGACATTGAATACGATACTCTGTAGAAACTTCTTCTTTTTTACTCTGATCGAATAAGCGAAACTGAAGTAAATCGAGAGCTTCGTGTGCTACATCCCTTTAATATTTTTAAACATATATACATTTGCCAATATTTCAAGTAATGATTATTATCAAAATTGAGTATATGCATTAATTATTAATACAAAAATGTATCATTCAAATTTTTACCCTTATTTACGTGATTGGAGTGCTGCAACTACTGAATAAAAGTCTGGAAAGTGCTAGTTCAGAATTATCTTAGGCCTAGGAAGAAAAATGGGTTGTAATAAGGTGGGGGTAGGAGCGTTGCCTATGAGGTGCCCGTGTTTTAGGGGGCAGGTTGTCAAAATCAAAATTAAGTTCGATTAACAAATAGTCCTCACGCTCTTACCCCATTAAGCAATTGATTTTATGTCTTAATAGTGTTTACGGTCGTAATCGACCTGGTTACAACGTTGTTCTCCATGTGCCAGTTTCTTGTACTTCTGCTACATATGAAGTTACGGGTGCGAGCAGGATACATATCCATTGATATATACTGGATATTATCAGGATTTATTTTCTTAGAAAGGATAGCTCTAAAGTTTTTGAAAACACTTCTCTTCTTTCCATTTCCTATATGAATTACTCTTGATATGTTTAGATCATAGAATAAAATCACAAAGCTGTGACTCTTTTTAACAGATATTTTGTCTACTCCAATTGTATCAAGTCCAGACAGATCCATCTTTACTCTTGCTTTTTTAACATAATGAGCTAGAATTCATCAGACAGAATCTTCATTAATGTTGACCAATTCAGCAATAGAAGAAACACTCATTTCTTTCGACATTCCAACGATCAATGCTTCAAAGAATAATATGAAGATTGGAGAGGATGACTCATACGTTTACTTCGAAGCAGAAACTCCGGGATTCTCCCCATTTGCTATCGCAGCTGATGTGGAAGATGGATCATCAATTAACACCGACGATCCATCAGATGATATCTATGATTCTGATAATGCCGGAGCTTCAGAAGAGGAACCTACTACAGATGAACCAAATGGAATACCTGGCATATCCCCGGTCACATCCATATTAATTCTGGTCTTTGCCTGTATATTCCGCAAAGGGAAGAACTAAGTTTCTTCCTTTTTCTTATTTTATTATTTAAGTTTTTAATTATGACACATATTTTGATCATTATGATCCTATAATCGTTAGTCCATGCTCTTAATTTTCATAGAAATTGTTTTTCAATATATTGCATTTCTATTATTGTATCAAAATTCATTACCAATAAAAAAGTCGATTACAAATACAATTAGAATAGCTATAGATTACAAAAAAATCTGCTCTTGAAAAAAGAATACTCCAGGAATAACTGAAATCGCTGGATTTTAATAAAAAAATAAGAACAGGACATAATAACCCTGTTAGCTCTTTAATCATTTCTTCTTCATCAATATAAAGGCAGATCCAAGGCAGGCAAGAGTGACCAGGAATGAAAGAGGACTTTCTTCTTCATTCTCCTTATCGTGATCCTCTTCTTCAGGAACAGTTTGTTTCTCAATTGTAGGATCTTCGAACACAACTACCAGAGTATCATATGCATCTCCGTCATTAATAGATGTAGATCCTGCTGTAACTAATTGCCATCAGATCCTGCAATAGAGTTGAAACCTGAAGAGTAATAACTATCATTGGACTGAGACCAGATTTCATCACCATTTTCATCAATCTTTAATAAGACTCCTTCATAGCTATTACTGAAAAGCTAGCCTCTACAGATCCATTTGGAACACTGCCCATTGAACCAGAGACAAGATAGTTACCATCAGAAGGCGGTACTACTTAAAATTTTCTAAAATGGTCCCAAATCAAATAGATAAACTATAAAAATAATTTATTAAAAATGATTGTTATCAAAAATCATAAGATTCCACTAAAATTCTAATTAATCAATATTAACAAAGATAAAAGAGAAAAAATTACCAGCAATTTCTGCTGGTAAATCTATACGCCCGAACCGGGATTCGAACCCGGGTCGGAGCCTCGACAGGGCTCCATGATAGGCCTCTACACTATTCGGACATTGCGACTGATTGCTGTTGTGAGCACTCCTACAACGCTTCTACACATATAAACATATCGCATCTTTGGACTGTTGTAGTCATTTTTCCATTTTTTACTTTCTATTTGTTCGTCCAATTGCTCAATTACTCATTTATCGGTTTTTAGTAAGAAGACCACCGTTTTCAAACGGTGGATGAATTACGTCTATTCTACAAAATAAGTTCTTTGTGTTTCTTAACATTAATTATATATACAGTTAACTCAAATATATATTTGAATGTTAAAAGCCTATAAGTATAGATTATATCCTACAAAAGAGCAACAGGAGATGTTATTTAAGCATTTTGGAGCATGTAGATTCATCTATAATTGGGGTTTAGAGCAGAAAATTAAGACATATGAACAAGATGGTAAATCCGTTTCAAGATTTGACTTGAATAAAGGAATAACAATGTTGAAGAGGGATGGAGAACACGAATGGCTTAAAGAGGTTAATTCTCAGTCATTGCAGGGTGCTACTCTCAATCTCGATAATGCTTTTACACGATTTTTCAGAGAGAAAAAAGGATTCCCTAAGTTCAAATCTCGAAAAAATCCAGTACAGGCGTACAATGTTCCTCAGAACTATAAGGTTGATTTTGAGAACAACATGATTTACCTTCCAAAAATAGGCAATGTTAAGACTATTTTACATCGTTCATTAGGCAACGGTGATTTGAAAACAGCTACAGTCTCCCAAACATCTACAGGAAAGTTCTATATCAGTATTCTTGTGGATGATGGAGGAGAAAATCTGAAAAAGATGGAATTCTCGGAAAATGACACCGTGGGAGTAGATGTAGGTATCAAAGATTTCGCCATCATGTCAAACGGTGACAAAATCGATAATCCAAGACACCTTAAAAACTCCATGAAACGCCTTAAAGTCCTGTCGAAACGTCTTTCTCGAAAGCAAAAAGACTCCAGCAATAGGAACAAAGCACGTAAACAAGTAGCTAAACTTCATGAAAAAATAAGTAACCAGAGACACGATTTTCAACACAAGGTTTCAGCAAAGCTCGTCAGCGAGAACCAAGCCATAGCAATAGAAACCTTAAATGTATCTGGTATGCTCAAGAATCACCATCTTGCACAACGTATAGCTGATGCATCGTGGAGTTCTTTCGTAGAAAAGCTCGAATATAAAGCAGAATGGTATGGGAAAACAATACTTCGCATCGGGCAATTCGAGCCGTCAACTAAAATCTGTAATGTTTGTGGAAAATATAACGGTTCTTTGACCCTTGCAGATAGAAAATGGGAATGTTTAGACTGTAATACCACTCACGATAGAGACATTAATGCCGCTATCAATATCAAAACATTTGCTCTTCAAGAGCAGAACTTAATAGGTATATAATCGTCACCGTAGGAACTACGGGAAGAGCCTGTGGACTTGTTCTCAATAGAGAAAAGAATGAAACAGGAAGCCACCCTGTTCATAGGGTGGTAGTTCACTGAAGACAGTATCTTTCTTCTGTTGCGTATGATCCCACTGTTCTGCATAAGTTCCCCGACCTTTGCATCATCATAGGCTGCAATTTTATTGAAGTCAAAATCATCAAAGGCTTCTTTATATGATTCTCTCCTTTTCAAAATACTATCCCAGCTCAAACCTGCCTGTGCACCTTCCAGTATCAGGAATTCGAACAGAGTTCTGTCATCATGCACAGGTACACCCCAATGTTTGTCATGATACTCTATTTCAAGATCGTTTGCATTTGCCCACTCACAACGAAGTTTCATACATTTCAGACAGATGTCAAAGCTTTTATAGTTTCTTTTAGGAAATTCTACAAGAGGGGTAAAGCTAAGATGAAATTAGATAAGATAAAGGACTAAACGATGAGCGGATCAAAGAAAGAAGAAACCTTAAAAGAACTAATGCAAATGCCGGGCTTTGGGAAAAAGTCAGCTGAGCAACTGTGGGATCTTGGAATACGCTCCATTTCCGAACTCAAGGAAAGGGATCCTGAACTGATGTATCTTGAATTAATTGATCTAAGAGGCAGACACATAGACAGATGTGTATTATACGGCTTCAGGGAAGCGGTCTATTATGCATCCCACAAAAACCCTGAACCTGACTTACTCAAATGGTGGAACTGGTCCGATAAAAATATGGAAAAAAAGAAGAACGAAAAAAAGTGATCCTAATGATAAATTTAGCTCTTCTTTTTTTATTCACTTATCAGATTCAGAATAAAGAAGATCAACCTATCATTAGATGAACGATTAATGAATTAACCTGATCAGATCAACTTCTTTCCGGCATTATCTCCGGAAATACATTCGAATACCTCAGTGATCTTCATGACCATGAGAGCTTTTGCAGGGAACTTGTCGCCCTTTGCCTTTGCACCAGCATAAGCTTTGTCATAGTCCTCACCGCTTGTCTTGACCTCGACATCTCCCTTTATCTGGAAACAGGCGCCAACCTCAGGACCCCAGACAAAGATGGATGCCACAGGGTTCTCATCCAGGTTCTCCCGGGTCTTCAGGAAATAGTTGTCCGTGACCCAGATAGTTTCATCATCGACTAACTGGCACATGCCGATAGGAATGACATTTGGCATTCCTGCCTTTGATGCTGTTGCAAATGGGAAAATTCTTACCTTTGAAAATGCTTCCTTCATATCTTCTGTGAGTTTGACCATCTAAATCACCATTTCTAATAAAATAATCATGATCTCTTATGAGACCTAAAGGGAAAACACGCTATACCTTAATAAGAATTTCTTATTTGTTCCATATTGCCGTTATCGGAATGTTTTTTAACTACGCTGAATGCTCCTGCATTGATGATTTTATAGTTTCTTAATCTGCATTGGAATGATAAACATCATCCTCTTGAAGTATATCATGAAGAAAAAAGAATGAAATCAGGAAACAACAAATTACTGATAGCAATATTGCTGTTCCGTACTTTTTAGTTTTAATTAGAATAACTTATCGAGGAAATACTGGTGGATCCTCATATCCTCAGTAAGCTCCGGATGGAATGCCAGTGCAAGGACATTGTCCTGTTCAGCAGCAACGATCTTGTCATCAATTGACGCAAGGACGTTCACATCCTCACCTGCTTCAAGGATCGCCGGTGCCCTGATAAAAACGGCGTTGTATGGTGAATCCAATACTGAAACATCGAGGTCGACCTCGAAGGACTGGAACTGCCTTCCAAAAGAGTTCCTGTTTACCTTTATATCCATCAGTCCAAGCAGGTATTGATGTGTCTTCTCGACCTGTGAATCTCCAGACTTCGCAAGAAGGATCAGACCTGCACAGGTACCAAGTATTGGAATACCTTTCTCTTTTGCCTGCTTGATCTCCTCGTCAATGCCTTCCCTGAGGATCAGGCGGCCAAGAGTTGTACTTTCTCCGCCTGGGAACACGAGACCGTCACATGTAGGAACTATTCCTTTGTGCTTGATAGTGACAACTTCTGCAGTTTCCCCGCGTTCAGCGAGTGCTCTTTCAACAGATTCAACATGTTCGGCAACATCGCCCTGAATAGCAATAACACCTATACGCATTATAAACACCGTAAAAAAAGAAAGAAAAGAAGAAGGTTACCAGCCGCGTGTCTGGAGAACCTGTTCATCCGGAATGGAATCAACGCTGATTCCTTTCATGCCTGCGCCGATACCTTTTGAGATCTCTGCGAGCACTTCAGGATTATCATAGTTGTTGACAGCCTCAACGATAGCTTTTGCCATCATTGCAGGGTTCTCTGCCTTGAAGATTCCTGATCCGACGAAAACACCGTCAGAGCCAAGTCTCATCATGAGAGCTGCATCAGCAGGAGTTGCGACACCGCCAGCTGCAAAGTTCACAACAGGAAGACGCTGCATTTCTGCGGTCTCCATTACAAGCTCAATAGGTGCTTCGATGTCTCTTGCAGCCATGATAAGCTCTTCCTTTGTCATGCCCTTGAGGGTCCTGATCTCTCCCTGGATCTGCTTCATGTGGCGTACAGCTTCCCTGACGTCACCGGTACCAGCTTCGCCCTTTGTACGGATCATAGCTGCACCTTCGTTGATCCTTCTGAGTGCTTCACCGAGGTTACGTGCACCACATACGAAAGGAACAGTGAACTGTGTCTTGTCGATATGGAAGCTTTCATCAGCAGGTGTGAGCACTTCTGACTCATCGATCATGTCAGAGCCAAGTGCCTGCAGGATCTCAGCTTCAACGAAGTGTCCTATCCTTGCTTTTGCCATTACCGGAATTGTTACGGATTCAATGATGTCAGCAGTTACCTGTGGGTCAGCCATCCTTGCAACGCCGCCTTCCTTCCTGATATCGGAAGGTACAGCGTGAAGTGCCATAACTGCAACAGCTCCTGCTTCTTCAGCGATCCTTGCTTCCTCAGGAGTTGTAACGTCCATAATAACGCCGCCTTTCTGCATCTTTGCAAAACCGCGCTTGATAAGTTCGGTACCATGTCGTAATTTTTCAAGTTCCATAAGATCATCCTTCTGTCGATTTATTGTACTAAATATAGTCAATGCTTAAAAGTGTTTAGTTCGTGTCATTCCTCATATTTAATTCTTGCAACACCCACGACCTTGTCGCCAGGTTTCACATTCATTATTTTAACACCCTGTGTGTTCCTGCCCTGTGCACGTATGTCTTTCACAGGTATCCTGATTATAATGCCTTCAGAGCTGGTGACCATGACCTCATCGTCATCGTTTACAGCCTTCACATTTATGACCGGACCATTACGCAGGCTTGTGACTATGGTAATGACACCCTGTCCACCACGTTTCATGCTACGGTATTCATCAAAGGTAGTACGCTTTCCATATCCATTCTCGGTTATTGTCAGCAACTTGCTTTCCGCATCAACGAGGTCAAGGCTTACCACAACATCATCGCCTGCAAGCTTCATACCGCGTACTCCTCTTGCGGTTCGTCCCATTGAACGTACATCGTCCTCAGAGAACCTGATGGCCTTTCCATGCCTTGATACCATCATTATTTCCTTTGAGCCGTCGGTAAGTGCTACATTGACAAGATCATCACCATCGTCAAGGTTTATAGCAATAATACCTGCCTTTCTGACATTGCTGAAATCAGACAACTGGGTCTTCTTTACAGTACCGGACCTGGTAGCCATGAACAGGTATTTGTCCTCGTCGAATTCCTTTACAGGTATCATTGCAGTAACGGATTCGTTCTCTGCAAGTTCAAGAAGGTTAACGATAGCCTTACCTTTGGATTGTCTGCTTCCCTGCGGAATATTGTAGACCTTTAACCAGTGTACCTTTCCACGGTTTGTGAAGAACATCAGGTAATTATGAGTTGAAGACACGAAGATATTCTCAACGAAATCCTCCTCCTTGGTCTCCATACCCATGACACCCTTACCACCCCTGTGCTGCTGAGTATAAGTGTCCACTGGCATCCTCTTGATATAACCGCTATTTGTGATCGTTACAACAACATCTTCCTCGGGGATGAGATCCTCATCCTCGATGTCAACGTGGGAACCTGTGATCGTTGTCCTGCGTTTGTCTGCGAACTTGTCACGGATCTCCTGCAACTCATCTTTGATTATGGTATATTTTCTTTCATCGCTGGCGATGATCTCCTTCAGGTCACCAATGAGCTTAATGAGTTCCTCATGCTCGTCCTCTATCTTCTGCCTTTCTAATCCTGTCAGGCGCTGGAGGCGCATATCGAGAATAGCCTTTGCCTGGACCTCATCAAGACCGAACTTTTCCATCAGGCCGCTTCTGGCTTCATCAACGGTCTTTGAACCACGGATAAGAGCAATGACCTCATCAATATGGTCAAGTGCGATAAGCAGTCCCTTAAGTATGTGTGCCTTCTCCTCAGCTTTTCTCAGGTCGTACTGGCAGCGCTTGAGGATAACTTCGATCCTGTGCTCCAGGTAGATCTGAAGTATTTCCTTGAGAGTAAGTTCCCTTGGGATACCATCCACCAGTGCAAGATTAATGATACCAAAAGTGGTCTGCATCTGGGTGTGCTTGTAAAGCTGGTTCAGGATAACTTCTGGATTGGTATTCCTTGTAAGTTCGATAGCAACACGGATACCATCCCTATCAGACTCATCACGAAGATCGGAAATACCGACTATTCTTTTGTCCCTCACAAGTGAGGCAATGTTCTCGATGAGTTTGGCCTTATTGACCTGATAAGGTAGCTCTGTTACGACAATACGGTTCTTGTCGTGTTTCATTTCCTCGATAGAGGTCACTGCACGCAGCTTTATAGGGCCACGTCCGGTCTCATATGCAGACCTGATACCCTGTGTACCGAGAATTGTAGCGCCTGTTGGGAAATCCGGGCCTTTGACTATTTCCATGAGCTCAGGGGTCGTAGTTTCCGGCTCATCAATAAGTTTCAATGTGGCATCGATCACTTCACCAAGGTTGTGAGGTGCCATATTAGTGGCCATTCCGACTGCAATACCGGTAGAACCGTTAATAAGAAGATTTGGAAGCTTCGCAGGAAGCACTGACGGCTCCTTGAGAGAACCATCGTAGTTCGGCTTGTAATCTACGGTCTCTTTATCGATATCTGAGAGCATCTCATTGGAGATACGGTCCATGCGGACCTCAGTGTATCGCATTGCTGCTGCTGAATCACCATCAATTGAACCGAAGTTACCCTGACCATCAATAAGTGGATACCTCAGGGAGAACTCCTGTACCATCCTCACAAGGGAATCATAAACTGCAGTGTCACCATGCGGGTGGTATTTACCAAGAACGTCTCCCACTACACGGGCGGACTTCTTGTATGCCTTATCAGATGTGATCCCGGCTTCCTTCATGGAATACAGGATACGCCTGTGTACCGGCTTGAGACCGTCACGTGCATCAGGCAATGCCCTTCCCACAATAACACTCATTGCATAATCGATATACGAGTTCTTCATTTCGTCCTGTATCAACACAGGTACGACCCTTTCACCTGTATCGGTAGGCCGGATGTCCAGAGGTGCTTCATCTTCTGGCTGTACGTCTGTAGGCTCATTGTTCATATTATCTGCCATCTTATCTCACCTCACACATCCAGATTGACAACTTCCTTTGCATGCTTCTGTATGAACGCTTTACGCGGTGCGACCTCATCTCCCATCAGGATAGAGAATATCTCATCAGCAGCTACTGCATCTTCCATGCTTACCTGCAATAATGTCCTTGTCTCAGGATTCATTGTGGTTTCCCATAGCTGTTCAGGATTCATTTCACCAAGACCCTTGTATCTCTGGATGCTGGTTCCTTTTTCACCGATCTCTTCAAGCTTTGCTGCCAGTTCCCTGTCAGAATATACATAATGTTCAGCCTTTCCTTTCTTTATGCGATAAAGAGGAGGCTGGGCGATGTAAACATAACCTGCATCAATAAGCGGTGTCATGTACCTGAAGAAGAAAGTAAGTATGAGTGTTCGTATGTGTGCACCATCAACATCAGCATCAGTCATTATGATGACTTTATGGTAACGTGCTTTTTCCAGGTTGTAATCCTCTCCGATACCTGTACCCATTGCAGTGATCAGTGAGAGCACTTCGTTGTTCTTCAGTACTTTTGCAAGACGTGCTTTCTCAACATTGATGATCTTACCCCGGAATGGCAGGATCGCCTGGAACTTACGGTCACGTCCCTGTTTTGCTGAGCCACCTGCAGAATCTCCTTCCACAAGATATACTTCGCTTACTGTGGGGTCCTTTTCGGAACAGTCTGCCAGTTTTCCCGGAAGTGTGCTGACCTCAAGGGCGCTCTTCCTTCGGGTAAGTTCACGTGCTTTCTTGGCAGCTTCCCTTGCACGCCTGGCATCCAGTGCCTTCTGGAAGATGATAGTTGCTACCTTTGGGTTCTCTTCCATGTACTCTGAAAGTCCTTCTGAGACCATGGAGTCTACTATTCCCTTAAGCTCGCTGTTACCAAGCTTGGTCTTTGTCTGCCCTTCGAACTGGGGTTCTGTGAGCTTCACACTGATAATGGCTGCAAGCCCTTCACGAATATCCTCGCCTGAGAGCTTCTCATCACCTTTTACCACATTGTTCTTCTTGATGTAATCATTAGCAACACGTGTAAGTGCTGTCTTGAACCCGACAAGGTGAGTTCCACCTTCGTGAGTGTTGATGTTGTTAGCAAAAGAGTAGACGTATTCCCCATAACTGTCAGTGTACTGCATGGAGATCTCGACTATGGTCCCTTCTTTTTCCCGTTCGAAATAGATAGGGTCCTTGTGAAGTGGCGTCCTGCTCATGTTAAGATGCTCAACGAAAGAGACGATACCTCCTTCATACTCAAAGACATCCTGTTCCATTTCCTCCTGCCTTGCATCCGTTATGCTGATACGGATACCTTTGTTGAGGAATGCAAGTTCCCGAAGTCTTGTAATAAGAGTGCTGTAATCAAAATGAAGCGTTTCGAATATCTTGCTATCAGGCATGAAAGTGCTCTTTGTCCCGTTCCCTTCTGCATCCCCGATAACAGATACATCAGCAACCGGTGCACCATACTCATAACGCTGATAGTATAATTTTCCGTCACGTTTTACTTCAACTTCCATCCATTCGGAAAGGGCGTTGACAACTGATACACCAACACCATGGAGACCGCCTGATACCTTGTAATTGCTCTTATCGAACTTTCCTCCTGCGTGCAGGACCGTAAGTACGACCTCGAGAGCGGATTTCTTATATTTCGGATGGGTGCCAACAGGTATTCCACGACCGTTGTCCACAACGGTAACAGAACCATCAGAATTGATGGATACATCTATTGAATCACAATATCCTGCAAGTGCTTCATCGATACTGTTGTCAACTATTTCGTACACGAGGTGATGAAGTCCTCTGGTGTCTACACTTCCGATATACATGCTGGGTCGTTTGCGTACTGCTTCCAACCCTTCAAGTACCTGAATGTGTGTTGCATCGTAATCTTGCCTGTCACTCATCTCGATTTTCTCCATGTGATGTGGCTTTTAGCTCTTAAATAAAATCATTTATCCTGTAAATGATATTTGTAGACAAAAAGTCAGTATGAATTAATTTAGTTTCAATTTACCAGATATTGTTTTTTATCTAAATAATCTGCTCGTACTATGCATTACATGTATATAAATGTATGATTGGTAATTGGGTTTGATTTAGGACCAATTTGTAGGAATATCGGATATATCGGAATATTGGAATATTGCCAATACCGATACAATAAATCCGATAAGAGGAAATAATCTGAACTTAACAACTCACATCTTACATTAGAGAGTCTTAAGCAGTTTGCTGTAATATCTCAGTATCCGCCAGACTCCAGACGACCTCTCCATTGAACTTATAATCGACCGGTTCTATTGCACGCGGAGATCTTAAAAGCCAGCCTTTAATGTTCTCACAATAGTTATCTTCCCGGTTCATGTGCCGTCTTTGGTCAAGTTTGAAATGAAAATCCGATTCATATTCCATACATTCGATCAGGTTTGCTGTCCCGATTATCATTCCTGTGGGCAGATCATCAAAAAGGTCAGCAGGAACATCACAGTTCTCATTCACCCATTTCAGGTCTTTCTTACGAATAGGTGCTCTGCTCGCATAGATCGCGATGGTTCCCCGAATAGAGGTATTCTTCGAACGTATGTCTATATTTTTTAGCCCGTGTATTACCAGTGATGCCCATGGCTGCCTTATTGCAAGGACATGTATCTTTGGATATGGCAATGCATGTTCATCACCCATGTCCATACCACATTCGAAAAGCGTGCTCTGTTGATGTGTGGAAGGTAAGAAACGGTCAAAATAAGTTGGTTCTTTTGGAATAACAGCGACTTGCCATTTTTTGGGTACATTTATATCCGTATTTGTGGGAGTCTGCTCTTGAACCATCTTATTTATCCATATTGATTGTTATATAAATAATTTTATGTGGAACAATGCCCTGCAGCCTTCTTCATGAAGATGTTCCTTTCTAAGTTTGAAGTTTGAAGGTAGTCATCCTGGCCAACAGGAACTCAATGTAGAGATACTGGATGACAATCCTGATGCACTTTGGCAGAGGGACAACATTGAGACACACAGGGTCGCAAAGATACCTGAGCTCGTCCGCATTGTTGTAGGTGTGGATCCGGCAGTAACGTCAAAGGATGGGGACGTCGATACCGGCATTGTTGTTGCTGGCATCGATAGACAGAAGCATGGGTATGTTATGGGTGATTATACCTGCCACACTACACCTCGAAAGTGGGCAGCTGAAGCAATCGCAGCCTTCGGGAAGCACTCTGCAGATCGTGTCATCGGCGAGGTGAACAACGGTGGAGATCTTGTTGAGGTCAACCTCAGAGCAGTTGATCAGTCGATTCCATTCAAGGCTGTTCGCGCCAGCCCCATGGAAAACAAACGAGAGCAGAGCCGATATCATCATACTACAAGCAACGGCGGATTCAACATATCGGCACATTCCCTGCACTCGAGGACCAGATGTGTGAGTGGATACCTGGGGAAGGGAAGTATCCGAACCGAGTCGATGCTCTTGTGTGGGCCCTGACCGAACTGCTTCCTCCGAAGAAACCTGGTATACCGATTCCTCGGTTCTCAGGAGGATTTGGTGTGAGTGGTGGGTTGAGAGTTTGAGATGTGGATAGGTGAGTCGACTGTACATAAAAGGACAATAATAAGAAGCGGAGGTATGAGAAGACGAGTTTGTGTCCTATGAAATTGAAATATGGCGAATTTATGATAAAAGGTCAGCTAAGATTGGGGAAGTTGAAAGACTATACCAATCAGTAAGTAAGAGCGGAATTGGAAAGCAGAGGTTTTATAGTTCTTACAAAACACATTAAAAATATTTATATATAATCGAATGTATAATACATTTAACTAAAAAAATAAATTATTGAGGTAAATATATGGAACAAATACTACAAAATACAACAAGTGTAGAGATGAAAGCTCCCTTATGGGAAGATGAGTTGAAAAAAGAAATAATGGATAAATTGGATGTAAGTGAGGAAACTTTGCTGGGAATCTCCCAGCTCGGAGAAGGAAACCTTGGTGTCAGTCAACCCATAGACATAAAATTACACGTTGTAAATGGATATGGCTCAATAGTCGTCGGATCATTTACTAATCCTTTCCCCTGGTCCATAACAGCCAAAATCGATGCCAAAATAGTTGCTCCATCTAATGGTAGCTGGAGAATCCGTGTCAAAGCAAACGATAGTGTGAAATTTGATCAATCGAGCATCACCCTGAATCAGGATATGAAAGCAAGTGTTTCCGTTGGTGGCTGGTCGAAGGTGAAAGTCAGTGGTGAAGCTTGGTGGAGTGAAAAAGCAGATACCACTCTTGAACTAAAAGGCACAGCTTCAATTTAAGGGAAACAAAGGATGGAGTTGTAACTTTTTTACTCCATCGTTTTATTTTTTAATGGATGTGGAAATAAATATACAACCTAGAAGAAATGTTCCCAAACAATAGCAAACATTGAGATCTTGGAAGAAGAACTCGACAAGTTAGAAACTATTTATGATGAATTTGAAACGTTGGTATTTGCTTAATCCCCACTTATTGCGATTCCTACAACGACCAAAAAGCTAACCTTTCAACTTTCCTTTTTGTATATATCCCAGCACCACACATGAGCATCCTCAATCACCTTTTTTCATTAAAACCACAATCCGATCAGAAAAACATATCGGCGCACTTCCGGGAAACAGCCAGTACGACATCTACACGACTAGCTCAAGTGGATTACCGAAACGAGAAGGAAACCGATCGAACTCTCTGGTTCAGACCGTAGTGAAGCTTGCAACATAGATTCACTCCTGAAAGGCGTTACATCCTTCCTGAAAATTAGAATTACAATATCCTTCTTTTCCAATAGTTAGCTATATTTACATGGATGCAATTTAGAGTACAAGAATAGCTTATATACTAACAGGCTTATCAAAAGCGTCATAAAGCGCTATACATATCATTTTGATAACTTTGTAAGGTGAATATATGTCATTAGAAAACCCAAGAACACATTATACCTCACAGATCGATCCGGAAAAGATCGGTGATGAGAAGGTCACTGTCTGCGGATGGGTACATGAAGTCAGAGACCTTGGCGGAATCTGCTTCCTGGTTGTCCGTGACCGTGAAGGAAGGGCACAGGTAACACTTGTCAAGAAGAAGATCGACAAGGAACTCTTCGATACTGCAAGAAAGCTGGTACGTGAGTCAATTGTGGCTGTTACAGGTACTGCAAAACCTGAAGGCAAGGCTCCAAACGGATATGAGATCATACCTGATGAGGTCGTACTCCTCAATGAAGCTGAATCACCACTTCCAATGGACACCACCGGAAAGGTAGATGCTGAACTTGACACACGTCTTGATTCCAGGTTCATTGACCTTAGACGTGAAAGGACCACAGCTATCTTCAAGATAAGACACGAGGTCCTTCGCTCAGTGAGGAATTTCCTGTCCGACGAAGGTTTTATCGAGACATCAAGTCCTAAGGTCGTTGCAACAGCTACCGAGGGTGGTACATCCCTTTTCCCTATCACATACTTTGACAGGGAAGCATTCCTGAACCAGAGCCCGCAGCTTTTCAAGCAGATCCTTATGTCCGGCGGACTTGACAGGGTATTCGAGATCGGTCCTATCTTCAGGGCAGAAGAGCACGACACCCGCAGGCACCTTAATGAAGCTACGTCCATCGATATCGAGGCAAGTTTCGTAGACCACTTCGAGGTCATGGAGATCCTCGAGAACATGATCGCTTACGTCTATGGACAGGTCATCGAGAACGAGTCAGCTTCCCTTAAGAACCTTGGTATTGAGCTCGAAGTTCCAAAGACACCATTCATGAAGATCCCTTACAGCGAGGCTATTGACATCGTCAATGCCAAGGGTGAGGAAATGATCGAATGGGGCGGAGATCTTGGTACCGTTGCAGAGCACACCATTGGTGAGTATGTGTTCAAGGAAACCGGAGAATCACACTATTTCATTACTGACTGGCCAACCGAGATCAAGCCATTCTATGCTATGCCTTACGAGAACGACCCATTGATATCCAAGTCATTCGATATGATGCACAGGACAATGGAGCTTTCCTCCGGTGCACAGCGTATACACCTGCATGACATGCTTAAGGAAAGGATCGAATCACAGGGACTTAATCCTGATGGGTTTGACTTCTACCTGCGTGCATTCAAGTACGGTATGCCACCACACTCCGGATGGGGTGTCGGTTGTGAGCGTCTTGTTATGACAATGCTCGGTGTTGAGAATATCCGCGATACTGTCCTGTTCCCAAGGGACAGGAAGCGATTGTCACCTTAAGGGTGGCAGTCCCATCATTTATTTTCCGGTAAAAGGGGAATTAAAATGAAAGAAAGAAATGCAAGTGCATCAAGTGCTGAGAAGCAGGCAGCAGGAATTGCAGCAGCTGATCTTGTAGAGGACGGTATGGTCATCGGTCTTGGAACCGGTTCCACCACAGCTTTTGCTATTGCAGAGGTTGGAAGGCGTGTAAGAGAGGAAGGACTGGATGTTCTTGCAGTCGTCACATCTTATCAGGCTGAAATGCTTGCTATTGAAGCAGGCGTACCACTTACAAGCCTTGCAGAGCACCCTGTGCTCGATCTTGCTATCGATGGTGCAGACCAGGTCGATGCTAACCTGAACGTCATCAAGGGCGGCGGTGCAGCACACACCCGTGAGAAGGTCGTGGCCTATTCAGCAAAACGCTTTGTTGTAGTCGCAGATGATTCCAAGATGAGTGAAAAGCTTAACCACTTCGTGCCTGTGGAAGTACTTCCATATGCAAGAGAACTTGTGAAAAAGCAGATGATCGATCTTGAAGGTGTGCCTTTGATAAGAATGGCATCCCGCAAGGACGGTCCTGTTATCACCGATAACGGAAATGTCATCATGGATGTTGAATTCGGCACTATTGAGGACCCGGCAGAACTCTACCAGAGGCTCTCCGCATGCGTTGGTGTCGTAGAGCACGGCCTTTTCCTGAATACCGACGAGGTCTATGTTGGCAGGAAAGGCGGAGCTGTTGAAATCATCAAATAACCGTCGTATTAAATTTCCAATGCGTGGTCCTTTAAGATAAATTCAGGACCTGCATTTTGCTTTTTTAATTTTTAGATTTTGATCGATAATTTATTGGCATATAAGATTGATCAAAAACTTTTGATCACCATTTCTTTCAGTGATTCTTCGATGTTAAAGATCTCAGCCATATTCTCGGCTAAGAGTATAACAGCAAAATCTCCGGATAACGGCAATGTATCACAACTAAAAGGAAATACGGAATTTAATTTTTTGCCATCGTAAAGTACTGGCTCAATACGTTCAGTTAGCTCAAGAAATGAGCATGCTTCTGTCCTGATCTTCATAAATTTCCAGAATGGAATGGGGGAAAATGATTCTTCGATGTTATCTACGATCATGCTCACATAAGAGGAACCGTTAAAACGAGCATTATTTTCAACAGGAAATATACCATCATCCGATACAATATAATCTATACCGACTATACCCCGATATCCGAATTCAGCCATATTAGTTACAATTTTTGCAGATGTTTTTGTAATGCAATTTAAAGTATCTGCTGATGCATTTGCTTCTTTGAGAGTGCCAACGTGTACCATCCCCCTTTCGCATATTTGATCTCGCATCCCAAGTGAATTAATATTTCTATCTCTGCTGATCGCCCACTGATCATTCGGAGAAGAAAAAACATTCAGAAAAGGCTCAATGATAACAGATCTTTCACCGCTAGCTGCAATTTCGTGATATATTTCTGAGATATCATGGCCTTTCGTTTTGTATAACGACATGCCGGCTTCACCCAAAGTACCGCGAATAATAACAGTTTCGCAGGTTGACAGATATCCGTTAATAATGTTTTCCAGATCGGTACAATTTTCATTGTCTTCAGGATGCATTTCAAATGAAGTGCCTTCAACAACAGCAATGCCCAATTCTTGACATACGGTCTTGAAAGCTGACTTATCATTATACTTTAGTGTTGCAGTTTCAGTTGCTCCAAAAAGATCAGCTCCAAGAACTTTTGCAGCTTCAGTTTCCATACGCCCTGAAAACCATGGCACATATACAGGTTTTTTCCCGATCTGCCTGATGATCTTTTTAACTGGTTCAGGATCATTAACGATAAGTTCGGAGAGTGACATTTCTCCTGAATAAGCGTCATATTCCACAATATGATCCGATCCCAGACCATGGGAACGCAGCCATTTATGATATTCGGAGTCCAGTTTTCCGCGTAGAACTACCACATCATCAGGACGTGCTACCGGAAGCACTCGGTCACATTTTGAATTAACGGATGCATCACGGCGCGGGAACTGTGAAAAACGATCTGCTCCGTAAATCATTAGCTCATTGTCATTGTTTGAGATACATTTTCTGAGTGATTGAAATTCATACATTAAATCTTCCTTTTTTTAGATAAGTAGTTCCAATTTTATTGTTACCTGCTCCACAGTATCCAGCTATAGATTACTGTTAACACCAGGACATAACCCAGGAGAACAGAAAACCACCTGCCGGAAAACTTGGGCGTTCGGATTGGTGCTAAATTAAAGACAGCCATAAACATAAACAATGAATATATAGCGACTGAAAAGATCGGGTGACTGAAAAAACTGTCAAACAGGAAGATAAAAGCAAGAATCAGTACATTGTTGTCAAGTGCTAATCCCATATATGTCGAATCATCGACCAGCCCGAAAACATTGAAATAACTCAACCGTATTGCACTGACGGCGACGATCACGAACGCTCCGGGTAGGAACCATGGGCTGAATTCTCCATAGCTCAAGAGAAATACAGCGGGGCAAATTCCAAAACTTACAATATCTATCAATGAATCAAGCTGTCCTCCGAAAGCTCGATATTCATCAGTTCGTCCCTTCATCCTGCGAGCAATGAGACCATCACCCCAGTCAAAAACAACAGCCCAGATCATACCAATTATCGCGATCGGCAAATTACCTAATATGGCATAGTATATGCTAAGGACCGCACATAACAGTCCTGCAAGCGAACAGATGTTTGGAAGATCACGGGCGAAAGCAAGCATTCCTGTCTGATGCGATCGCTGATGTTCTGAATTATTCATCAGAATACTTCCACTTTGTTGGAGTCAATAACATCTACTAATGCTTCAACTAATTTGCAATTTTCTGCTTCAGTACGGCTGGCGATACGAACATAACGATCAGAATCAGGCAGGGTCTTGTCCTGACAGTTTTTTATGTACATATTATGCTCAATGAACAACTTCCGTGTGATTTCAGGACCACTTTGTGCATGATCCGGGAGGCGGCAGAAAATAAAGTTTGCATCGGGTTTGTAAACAGTCATTCCCGGGATCGCACACAGGCTTTTGTACATATTGTACCTGTCGATCCTTACCTGCTTGCAGCTTTCAACAAATTCCTGTCTGTAATCGGGCAATATCCGCAGAAACTCTTCGGCAAATCCGTTAATGTTCCATATATGTACACCTTTCCTTACAGATTCAGCAAATGCTAAATTTGCAGTTAGCAGATAACCGATCCTGATACCGCAGATGCCATAGGCTTTGCTCATACTTTTAATGATGGCTATGTTCGGATAACGTTCGAGTTCATGTTCCAGAGTTGCCTTATCCTGATCATGTGCAAAATCTATGAATGATTCATCGATGATCAGCATACAGTCATGGTCTGCAAGTTTTTGTGCAAGAGATATTAGATCGGACTTGGGAACCAGGATCGATGTTGGGTTATTAGGTGTTACCACGACAGCAACATCTGCTTTAACCTTGATCGCTTCAGCAGCAAACTTGTCTACATCCAATTGAAAAGATGGAAATTCAAGAGGAAATTCAACTACTTTGCCTATTGGTGCTGCATTCACATATTCATTAAAAGATGGTACTGGAACGATCAACTTGTTGGATATGTGGCCGGATATGATCTTGATAAGTTCGGCAGCGCCGTTTCCTACAACGATCCTTTCAGCAGGCTGATCGATCAGATCACCTATGAGATCGTCAAGAGCATCCTGTGCAATCGGGTAGTTAAGGACAAGGTCGTGAATTTTATCTTTAAAACTTGTAAAAACTTCTTCTGGCGGGAAATACAGATTGTAAAGATAAGCATGATCAATAAAATCATGGCGATAGTAACCACCATGCTGTCCGGAAATAAATTCATATTTTTCAGATTGAGTCTCATAATTTTGTTGCATCATGCATCCCCTCCATAGAACTTTTTTGATGTGATACTTTATTTTTTAATGCGTTACCCTCAAGAAGTGGTTTCAGGTTGAAAGAGCTGGACTTAGGCAATGGTTTTAAACCTGAAAGTGAACGAGTAATCCCCACCTTCACCCCACATTTTGATTGCTGGAAAAACGGCCTTGGTCTTCCAGAAGTATGTGGCTTGGTGTCGTAAGGAATTATTGTTTCGTATTTATCCCCCTAAAATAGAGTCTCAGCTTTTGCCAGGTCTGCAACTGTATCGATCTCATACCATCGCTTGCTGTCAAAAGAGACTGTTTTAAGATCAAGACTGCCATCAGCTACCATTTCAGCAAATACGGTTTCATAATAGTCATTTACTTTGCCGGCTGAAATGTACTGGTCAAGTCTTTCTGTAATACGCTGCCATGAAGACAGTGAAAAACTGTAGATATTAACAGTCTTGTATCTGGCCTCATCAAAAGTCCCAGCAATACCATTTTGGAATTTCTTAACATTTTGGGATCGGTTGACTGTGACAGTGGAACCATTCATCCAAGGTTGCATGCGTGCTACGGCAATTCTGTCAGGAGAGCACATTTCATCCAGAAGAGATCCATCAAAAACAAGATCACTTTCAACAAGCAAAAACTGCTCATTAATGATATTACGTGCCATCCAGAGTGAATATATGTTATTGGTGGTCGCGTAAAGGGGGCTTATAATAAAGTCGATCTCCATTCCGCAAGCCCGTGTTTCCAAAAAATCACGAATGCATTTTTCCTGATATCCTGTGACTACAACAAGACGTTTGAAGCCTTGCTTTTTCAAATTGATGACAAGTCGTTCAAGAATAGACGCCTCATGAACCATTGTGAGGCATTTCGGTGTGTCGCGTGTCAGAGGATAAAGACGGCTGCCCTTTCCGGCTGCCAATAATAATGCTGTAGTTATGGGTCCATTACCACGATTACTGTGGTCTGAGTTCATTGTATATCCGATTGTGTTTTTTCCATCATATATAAAGGAGTTGTTAGTACTTAAGGAGGGTGGTGGGAATATCAGCCAATTCTGCCTCAGCTACTAAGTTAATTTAAAGATGCATGTGCTGAAATCATCAAGTCATTTCAACTTGCTGAACTGATCTTACAAAAAACATGTGGAAAGACCTGAAATGGTCATTTGGCTTATACGCAGGTGTTTTCTACGATTTTTTTAAAAATCTGCCCAGAAATTATAGATGGTCTCTGTTGAAGATATGTTGTATCCTATGATGGTTATTTCAGTTGCATCAAAAATCTCTTCTTTTGATAGACCGGTGGTATTCAATTCCACCTGACCGCCAATCTCTACCGAAGAGTTTCCGTTTATAGTTCTGTCCACAACTATAGTATTGTTTTCGGTCACTACCATTTTTGAGATGTTCTCACCGAAAATTGGTTCTACTGAATTTACGTATACATCTTCATCCCCGGAATTATACAAAAATATATTGTAACTAAGTCTGTGACTGTCAGTATTGTTCTCATCAATGGGGCCCAAGCCGACTAACATTTCCGGCACTTTCATTCCACCGGGAACCTCTTCGATAGTTGCCATGTCATTGATGCTATATCCGATTGCAATTCCTAATAAAAGTATAATCAGGCCATATACAACTGCTTTATCCATTTAGCAAAAACCCCCGCTACTAAAGATCAGGCTCTGTGGAGATCCATCTTTTCTTTTCATATTATCACTTCATATCAGATACAACAGAGGCAAAATAATAAAAGCTTTAAACTAAAATTAAAACAATTATATCTTGCCTTTTTGGTATGGGGTTTAGCTGTTGCTGCTGGACTTTGCTGAACCCATACATTGCAATAAAATAGTCTATTTCTTATAAATATTTTGTTAGTTTGGCACTATTGAGAACCCTGCAGAACTTTACCAGAAGCTATCCGCTTGCTTGGGCGTTGTAGAGCATGTCTTTTCCTGAACACTGACGAGGTCTATGTTGGCAAGAAAAGCGACTCTGTTGAAATAATCAAATAAACGCTAATTGATAGACGATATTAATCAACCTAACAAAAACAGGTAGAAAGTCCTGCAGTTCATTGACCGATAATGCATGTTTTTCCACGTTCTTTTTAAATTTCTGCCCAGGAATGATAGATGGTCTCTGTTGAGGATATCCTATATCCTATAATGTTCCCGTCAGTTGAATCAAAAATCTCTTCTCTTGAAAGACCTGTGGTATTGAACTCAACCTGACCGCTGACCTCTACCGAAGATTTTCCATTTATAAGTTTGTCTACAACTATAATGTTGTTGTCTTCCAATACAATTTTTGAGAAATTTTTACTGAAAACAGGCTCAACCGAGTTTACATATACTGCTTCATCCCCGGAATTATACAATCCGATATCGTAAAACCAGATGTGACTGTCAGTATTGTTCTCAGCAGCGGAACGCAGGTAGGCTGACATTTCCGGTACTTTTAATCCAACGGGAACCTCTTCGACAGTCGCCATGTCATTGATGCTGTATCCGATCGCTATTCCTAAAAAGAGTATAATCAGGCCATACACAACTGTTTTATCCATTTAGCAAAAACCCCCGCTACTAAAGATCAGGCTCTGTGGAGATCCATCTTTTCTTTTCATATTATCACTTCATATCAGATACAACAGAGGCAAAATCATAAAAGCTTTAAACTAAAATTAAAACAATTATATCTTGCCTTTTTGGTATGGGGTTTAGCTGTTGCTGCTGGACTTTGCTGAACCATACATTGCAATAAAATAGCCGATTTCTTATAAATATTTTGATTTATTTTGTAATATTTGCCCACTGCAATTACAACCTTGCATAAAATGTACATAACATTTTTATTGCAATTCTGAAAAGAAAACATAGGGAGAGTTTTTGTGCAAGGAAGTACGGAAATCAAGTAAAAAAAATTGAAATTCAAGGTATTGATACACAACCCTGATAGGTATGTCAAGGCTATGTATTTAGTTTGGTTAAGAATATCTACAGAGCTAAAGATCAGTCATCCTCTCTTACCGGACATGCACACATCTCAAGCAATGCTTCCTCGCTGGTCTGGGAACCACGTCCTATGAGAATATCCCCTTCCTTGACCATTGTTCTGGCGGCAGGACTGTATACCCAACGTTCATCGCGCTTGATGGCCATTATGTGTATGCCGGTCTCGGTCTCGAGCTTCAGCTCCCTGAGGCTTTTGCCTATTATCGGTGAGCAGCCGTCAACCTGCATTTTTATCATGACCTCATCGGATTCACGCACTGCTATAGTGATGATAGGGTGAAGGTCGATGTCACGAAGGACAATATCTGCAATTCCGTATGCAGCGTCGGAGATGAACTCGGATGCATTAGCAAGGTGAAGCAGACCACGAAGGTGATTCACATCAGGAACGTGTTTAGCGGTCTCAAGTACCCAGTGCTGAAGATCGGATTTCTTCTTATCCATCTCGGACTCAAGGGCCTTTACTTCTTCAGCGATGTCGGTGTTATCAAAGAGCAGGGCTGAATATGCGAGTCCTACGGACAGTTCTGCGGTGTTCTTCATGTCAACTATAAGATCCACTGCTTTTTCGAGATCCTTTAAAACGCTCACATGTTCGAACTTGCGTGGTATGTAATTTTTCATGGTTGCAAGTTCAACAAGCAGAGGTACACCTTCGTCATGACCTCTTGCGAAGATCACATCATTTGGACGGACACGGGTATCGTGATGCGGATCATAGATCCAGTCATTGCTCCTTCGAATGGCGATCACCCACATACCGGTCTCGACCTCAAGTTCAAGGTCTTCAAGAGTACGTCCACACATATCGGAGTTCTCATTGACAGTAGCCTTTACAATTGTCTCTTCGGCTTCCCTGAGACCAAGTTTAAGCTCAAGAGGGATACCAAGATCCATCTCTACGATCTTTGCGATATCACCGGCTGCGTTGGCAATGGTCTCGGCGGATGCTGCCACCTGAAGAACACCTACCATATCTTCTGCTTCATCGATACGGCGTGTGCTTAACATTGCAGCCATTTTCATGTGGTAATGAAGAGTGTCCATCCGATCTTCAAGATGAAGTACTTCTTCAGAAATATCCTCGTCATCATATACCATTGCAGAATAAGCAAGATCTACCATCAGTTCCGAAGTATCCTTCATCTCAATAAGAAGGTCTTTTAGATTCCTCGGAATATACTTGATTTCTTTGTGACTCATATTATTGATACCAGTTATTAGGTATGATTTTTTAATTATTTATATATAATCGTTTTTCATGATCGTTTTTAGATTATCTGCAACAGATGTAATGTTGTGAAGATGGCAATGATGCCAACGATATCTCCCAGTGTTGCGATGATAGGAATTACAGTATCATCGGGATCGATACCGAACCTGTGGGATGCGAATGCTATTGCAATGGTGGCTGAGAACACAGCGATCAGCTCGAAGATGCTGGAAATGATGCATATGGTAAATATCGTAAAGAAACTGAAACCACCTTCTCCGAAACAGCATATCATCCAGGCGATAATACTCAGGAACACCGAAGCGGAGATCCCGACAATGAACGCTGCAATGACACTGTTCTTGACGACCGGGTTCTTCTGGATGTGCGTGGTACCAATACCCATATGAAATGCCGAGGAAAGCCTTGCACCCAGCATACTTCCGGTATCGCCGCCGATCTTGATCAGTGCGGGTATCAGCAACAGTATGGTGGGTATGGCTACCAGATTCTCGATCTGGGAGTTCATCATCTGACCTGCAGTAAGCCCGAGCAGTGATGTAAGCAAAAGGATCGGCAATCCCCTGCGGACGATGCTGTCGATTGTATAGTAGGTCATAACATCAGCACCACCTTTGCAGCCATCAACAGCATGAACATGGATACGATGTCCCCAATGGTCGCAATTGCAGGCGTCACAACGTTGTCAGGATCAAATCCGAACCTGAACATGCCTATTGCAAGGAACACAGCAATAACAGCAAGAATAAGCCCTGAGGACACCCCAGCAAGCACAGCGATCAGCGTAAGGGAAATAACTCCCGCACTCTCAAGCCCCAGCAGGGCTGTCATGCCATGCCCCAGTATCCCCAGAACGACCGACAAAATAAACCCAAGTATCAGTGACCCTAAAATATTATTTGTAAGCTCCGGATTCCTCTCGATCTTAGTAATAAGACCCATGTGTATAGCACTGCCAAGACGAGACCCAAGAGTGCATGAAATGTTCCCACGCATACCAAGAACTGCCGGATAAATGACGATCAGCCCCGGAATAAGCTCAAGCTCATCAGTCATCCCCACAAGAATAAGCCCAGCCACAGCTCCTCCCAAGGTAGCAAGCAACTGGAACGGCAATGCCTCTTTCACAATAGACCGAATACTGGCATAATCTCCCAGGTATTCTTCCTCGATCTCAACATCGTCGTCCTCTTCAGCGTGGGAGCTGTAAGACATAGTCTGCTATTTGTACTTTTAGTATTAAACGATTTGTGAGAGGTTGAAGAGGGATAGGGAACATAGGTAACCTCAGCACTTACCTAATTTTAGCTACTTGAACTCACAAAAGCATTCCGATAATATCATATGGCGGCAGGAACGCCGCCATGTGTCATTCATATCCTTAAATTCAGGCACTACTGTTTTTATTCTGGAAATAACGGTATTCCTTCCAGACAAGGAACATACTCAGAAAAGCAGCCATCAAATCGGATATCGGGAATGCCATCCACACTCCTGTAAGATCAAAGTAATGTGGAAGGAGAATCACCAGAGGGATAAGGAATAAGATCTGACGACATAATGACAGAACGAATGATGGCTTTGCCTTTCCTACAGACTGGAACAGCGTGGTACCAATTACATTCAGACCAATTAACGGACTTGCAAGCATTATTATCCTCAAAGCAGATGTACCACTGTTTATAATTTCGGTATCGGTACTGAATAAACTAAAGAAAGTACCCGGGAAAACTGACAGTAATATTAAGCCTGCTACGCCGAAAAGAGTGGTGATCTTCAGTGAAAGCCTGAGAGATTCATTTACCCTATCATAATTCTCTGCCCCATAATTATAGCCAAGTATTGGCTGAAGGCCATGTGATACACCAATAATAGGCATGAATACCAGCATCATGAGCTTGCCTGCAACACCAAATACAGCTATTGAGAGATCACCACCATAGATCTCAAGCACATTGTTCAGTACAAGCAGCATTAAACTGTTGGATGCACCCATTACAAAGGAACCAAATCCTATCAGTGTTATTTCTCTGATCAGGTCGAACTTAGGAGCAAAAGCTGAGAACGCCAGTCTGAGCGGGCTTTTTCCGGTTACGTAATAATGCAGGAGATAGAGAGTGCCTATAAGTTGTGCGAGTACGGTTGCAAGAGCTGCACCCTTTACGCCCATGCCAAACCCGAACATAAGGATAGCATCAAGAAAAATATTCAGAACACCTGAAAAAACCATGTTGTTCATGGCGACTTTTGAATTACCTTCCGCCCTTACAAGGTTGTTCAGTACAAATCCGAACGTAAAGGCAAGTGTTCCCTGCAATATGACAACAGCGTATTCCTTTGCATAAGGAAGATTATCTACTGTGGCACCGAAGAGATTCAGCACCATATCAACATTCAGGAAGAACAGAATTTCAAAGATAATACTAAGTATAAGCGTATAGGTAAATACATTTCCAAGAGTTCTTTCCGCCTTTTTTACATCTCCGGAACCAAGCATTCTTGAAATAACCGAAGAACCACCTACTCCTATACCGATGGAAATTGCCATCATAAGCATCTGCAGAGGAAAAGCAACCGCTACTCCTGCAATTCCCAGTACACTTTGATCTCCAAGTGCCCTTCCTACAAAGAAAGTATCTACAAGATTGTAGAATGCCTGTACAAGAAGTCCGATTATTGCCGGTGTGGCCAGCTGCCAGAGAAGTTTATTGATCTTCTCAGTACCTAAAAACTCACTTTTTTCATTCATGATGTTATCCTGAGATCAATTTTTGTTTTTCATTCAATTTGATGACCTGATGTCAAATTCCGCAAGGGTATTTTTTGTTTTATCGAGGAGATTCCTGAAGATCTGCTCCTCTTCATCAGACAGGTCTGAAAGAAGAATGTCATTCCATTCCTGAAGAGCATTGTTTATCGCCGGAATAACTTCCCTGCCTTTACCAGAGATGAAAACCCGATATATTCGCCTGTCTTTCTCGTCTTTCTCCCGATATACATAGCCGTATTTCTCAAGTGATCTAATAGCTCTTGTCGCAGTTGCTTTGCTTAACCTGAGATAACGTGCCAGACTTTCCTGAGAACAACCATCTTTATAAGAGAGTGTCAGCAGGAATGCAAACATCGGACCTTTAAGGTTGTATGATTCAAGAGCATTCTCGATATACTGGTGATTGTGCGAAAAGATGTATGCGATCTTAGCACCTATTCTTTCAGACTGTTTCATATTATTCCCGTTTTAATTAGTTTCATGAGAAACTAATTGGTTTAACGTGAAACTAATATATAAAGCTAATTGGGAAAAAGAAAAGGAAAATGCTCAATTAAGTCATGGGTTGATGAGAAATTTTACCATTAAATGATTTGCGAGAGGTTTGGGGGCGTGGAAATGTGAGGTAGTTTTATTAGCTAAGTTTAAAATTATAACGAAATCGAAAGTATTTTATAGATACTGAATGTACTATTTTTGGTTTATTTTTAATTAATTCAAAATGATGAAGTGCAAATAATGTCAAATGAAGTAAAAATAACGACTCCTGGAATCATTTCAACTTTAAAACGTTCAAAGTTTAATGAAAATCGTTTTTATAGATCAATTGCTCAATATATATGGAATGGTTTTGATGCACAAGCAACAAGAGTCGATATAATTTATGACTTTTCTTCAAGTGGAATATTAAAAAAACTAATCGTCAAAGATAATGGTTATGGAATTAACCACAATGAACTGTTATCTAAATTTCAGCCGATATTTGTGTCGGAAAAAGCTGGCGAGGATAAAAATAGCAAGCATAATTCAATTTTTCATGGAAAAAACGGGATTGGTCGATTTACTTTTTTTACTTTTGCAAATAATGCGACATGGACTACAACTTACAAAGATAATGCTCTGAATTTAAAATACAATATTGACATATCAGCAAATCGCTTAGAATCCTTTAGTGGCTTAGAAGCAACTCCTAATGTGACAGACGATTCAGTAGGTACCACTGTTGAATTTACCAATTTTAAAAGGCTTAAAAGAAAAACAAAAAATAAAGACTCAGCAAAATCTGTGGAATCCGAAATGGTAGATTACCTCAAGAAAGAGTTTTGTTGGTACTTAGAATTAAACAAACCAAATGTAAAATTATCATTAAATGGTATAGAACTTGATTATTCTTCCCTCATAAAGGATAAAGAGGATTTTAAAGTAGTACACACACCTTCTAATAAGATATTTAATGTGAGATATGTTCAATGGTTGCACTTTTTAGAAGACGAATACTCTAAGTATTATTATCTTAATCAAAATAATAAAGAGATATATAAAGAACATACCACTTTAAATAACAAAGGCGATCGTTTTTATCACAGCTTATATATTTCTAGCCAATATTTTGAAGATTTTAATTTCCATTCCAATGAAAATTCTAAACAAAAAAATATGGTTGGAGGTTGTCGTTCCGATGATATCTTCAAGTATCTAATGAAAGAATTAAATCGATTTCTTAGGAATAAAAGAAAACCTTTTTTAAGAGAATATGCCCAAAAACTAATTGCGGAATTTGAAGAAGAAGGCATTATTTCTAAAAAAAATAAAGATGATTTCGAATTAATTCAAGTTGAAGATTTAGAAGAGGTAATTCAAGAACTATACACAACACAACCATCTATTTTTCACAAGCTCAAAAAAGAGCAGAAACAAGTGTTAATAGGGTTATTAAATTTGGTCTTAAACTCAGATGAAAGAGAGAATGTTTTGGAAATCATGGATCAAATCGTAAACTTGGATTCTGATGAGAGAAAAGAATTGGGCAATATTTTAAAAATCACTAATATGTCCAAAATAATAAAAACTATGAATCTTGTCAAAGACCGGTTTGAAATTTTAGCTATTTTATCAGAAATTCTATTCGACCGTGAATTAAAGGCAAACGAAGTAAATCATTTACAAAAAATTGTAGAAGATCATACATGGATATTTGGAGAAAAGTACAGTTTAGTTGCTGCAGCAGAAGACAATTTTGAAAAAGCTCTTAAGAATCATCTAAAAATCTTGCGTGATTATGACGGTGAAGTGCATATCAGCCATCCTGATAAATACAAACAGGTCGATATATTCATTTGCCGTCAAGAAAAAAATCATAATTCTATACATAACCTCATAATTGAACTCAAGCACCCTCAAAAATTGCTCAATGAAGCTTGCTTGTCACAAGTAAAAAAATATATGCGAACAATTATGGCTATTGATAGATTTAATGCAGACACATATAGTTGGGATTTCCTTCTTATTGGAAACAAGTTCGATTCATTAGGATACATAAAAGGTGAAATCGAAAATAATAAAGGAAAAGGTGAACGTGGATTGGTTCACAGCCAAGATAAATTTAATATATACGTCCGTAAGTGGAGTGATATATTAAATGAATGTGATTTGCGCCATCAATTTTTACAAGATCGATTAGAAATAGAGAAGAGCAAGTTGATTGAAAACTTAGAGTCACCTGATGAAGCAGTTGAATTGGCAAAAAATAGTGCTATGGTTAATTAAGTTTCAAGAAGATTGCTTGCAACTGCTTCCACCATTAACTCGCCAGCCGATTGTGTCTGCTTTACCTTTGCTTCAAGCTGATCACATAACTCTATTAGCTGATTTACTTTAGAAACTATTCGTCTTTGTTCTTCGATAGGCGGAAGTGGCAAAGGAATGTTTGCGATTTGAGGTTGATTTATTGAAGCTTGTCCACATGTTTGCTTTGCATCTCCTTCAAAAACTTTGCGTACATTAGATGTTTGAAACAAAAAATTGACATAATGCTGCAAAGCGGTTCTTTCCATCAAACGCACTCTTATATTCTTACTTTCAAAAATACAAGGCTCTTGAATATCTTCAAAAACACCAGCTTTACCTACCAATTCTCTACTGTTTACTCGGTTAACAAGTAAGTCTCCTTTTTCAAGACCATATTGTTCAAGTTCACTTTTGTCTAACAGCATTCTTTTCAAATTTATAAGGTTTATTTTTCCACTGTTGATATTATACATTCTGAGACATGCAATCCCATCTTCTGAGTAATATTTAGCTGGTTTGTAGATTCCATTAGTCATTGATTGAATCATATCTCCAAGTCTGATCCATTTCCAGCTTTTTGGAATCTCATACGGAATTTCATCTTCCTTAAGTTTTGGTAAAGCCTTAGATTTCTTAATCTTACATTCCTTCACCAACCTCTCTTTCTCAGCCTTAATCTTCTCCAACAACACTCCTGCCGGCTCATCACTGCCATCCTGCACCACAAGCTTACCCTGCACAGCAAGCTGCAATATTTCCTGCCTGAGCATCTCCAGATTATCCAGATCGTCATAGAGTAGATCGAAGTTCTCACAAACAAGCTGCCAGTGTTCTGCGAATTCTTCAGGGCTGCCGGCATCGAGCATTTTGTTAAGTGCTGAATTATTTAACTGGATGCGGCTTTCGTTCTTCTTTTGCTGGAGTGATTCGAGCTGGTCGCATAGTGCCATGAGCTGGTCTACTTTGGCTACGATGCGTTTTTGCTCTTCGAGAGGTGGTAGTGGAAATACAATGTTTAAAATGTCATTTCTCGAAATACCAGGAATTAAACTTTTAGCACTAGATACTAAAAAAGAAACATAACCATCAATGAATACTTTGATGTATTTTATGTTATTCAAACCATGGGAACGCACAGACATGATCTGTCTTGCAATATGAACTTGCTCATTTTCCAAAATTATAGTGGTACCCACAGTGCCTTTACAAGTAATTAAAAGATCATCTTTTATGGCGATAGTATTCGATTTTGCTATCCATCTATTGATAATTAAATCGTTTTGTTGAATATTGCTTGCACCTGTAATATACGGTATACCGATACCCTCTCCGTTATATTCAGAAGGAGTACGATCTTGCCCTGAAATAAGTTCTATAATTTCTCCCAACCGAACCCATTTCCAATTATCAGGGAGATAATAAGATATTTCATCCTCTTCAATTGGCGGTAAAGCTTTAGATTTCCTAATCTTACCTTCCTTCACCAACCTCTCCTTCTCAACCATAATCCTCTCCAACAATACCTCTGCCGGCTCATAATCAGGATCCTGCTCTACAAGCTTGCCCTGCACAGCCATTTGCAGGATCATCTCACGGAGCTTCTGGATGCCATTTGGGGATTCTGCGAGGAGGTCGAAGTTCTCGAAGAAGATATCGGGGTTCATGCGTTCTTACCTTCGAGGGCTGCCATGAGTTCTGCTTTCAGAGCGTTGCGGGTTTCGGAGATCTCGGATAGGAGGGCTTTGTAGTCCTCTAGGAGCTCTTCTGGGTCGCCGTGGTCTATGGCTTCTTCGTGGGGGTTCTTGATGTCGAGGTTGTAGTTGTTTGCCTTGATCTCGTCTATGGTGACCTTCCAGGCAAGTTCGGTTTCCTCGCGGTTGTTCCACCAGGCCTTTTCGGGTTCGAACTCCTGGATTCGCATGGGTTTGGTCTTGGAGTAGGACTTGTAGCCATCTGGGTAGGGGTGTTCGTAGTACCAGATCTCTTTTGTAGGCTCTCCTTTGGTGAAGAACAGGAGGTTGGTCTTGATGCCTGTGTAGGGGCTGAACACGCCGTTTGGAAGGCGCACAATGGTGTGGAGGTTGCACTCCTTGAGCAGCTTCTCTTTTATACGGGTTTTGACGCCTTCTCCGAACAATGTTCCGTCAGGGAGGACTATCGCACCGCGTCCGTTGTCCCTTAGCAGGTGGGTGATAAGGACGAGGAAAAGGTCGGCAGTTTCTCTTGTCTGATAGTTAGTTGGGAATCCGGTTTCAATTCCGTCTTCTTCAGTACCTCCGAAGGGAGGATTGGTTATGATAACGTCCACTTTGTCGGATGATTTGTAGTCCCTCAGGGGTCTTGCGAGGGAGTTATCCCTCTGGATCTGTGCGGGGTTCTCGATGCCGTGCAACAGCATATTGGTAATGCAGAGCAGGTGCGGGAGTGGCTTCTTTTCAACGCCGTGAATGGAGTTTTGCAGAGCTTCTTCATCCTCAACGGTATTTACTTTCTCGCGCAGGTGCTCAATCGAAGATGTCAGGAAACCGCCGGTACCACAGGCAGGGTCCAGCAGCTTTTCTCCTATTTTCGGGTTTACCATCTGCACCATGAACTCGGTAACGGCCCTCGGAGTGTAGAACTCGCCGGCATTTCCTGCACTCTGGAGGTCTTTCAGGATCTTCTCATACACATCTCCGAAAAGGTGGCGATCATTGGAAGCGTTAAAATCGATATCATTGATCTTGTTAGCCATCTGACGGATCAGGGTGCCGTTTTTCATATAGTTGTAGGAATCTTCGAAAACATCACGCACCACAAAGCCACGTGGATCTGAGTTCTCAGTAAACGAAAGGTCTTTCAGGGTCTTGAAAAGATCGTTGTTCACGAAATCCAGCAGTTCTTCACCGGTTATACCTTCTGCATTCTTTGCCCAGTTCCTCCACCTCAAACGCTCAGGGAGAGGGGACACATAGTTGTCTTCCATCGCCTCATATTCTTCTTCCCTGTCATCGTATATCTTCAGGAAAAGCATCCATACAAGCTGACTAATACGCTGTGCATCCCCATCCACACCAGCGTCCTTTCGCATAATATCCTGTATAGTCTTGATAGTAGTGCTAATTGACATCGTTTTTCCCTCTTCCTGCTCTTCTCAGAGATTAAGCATCAGCAAGGTATAATTGTGTTTCCATTTCAGCCACAGCTTCAAGGAAATTGTTCTTGTTGCCGAAAAGCTTGATGATCTCAATAGGTGTTCCGATATCACTCAGCGGCTTCACTCTAAGAACATCGAGATCCTCAAGGTTCCTTATACCTTCATCTGCATACTTGTCCAGCAGAGCATCAAGAACAGCACGTGCCTTCTCTTCGTATTTCTCAAAATAGCCTGTCCTGCGAACGTTGTTCGCCCTCTGCTTGCGGCTCAATGGCGGCTGGTCGAACACCACATGGCATATCATGTCGAATGGGTCATAATTTCTGCCGACCTCCTCTGCAAGTGCATCCAGCAACAGGCCTTTGTCCTCAAGCTCCTCAAGTATTGCGGTCTTCTTTCCGGTATCAGACCAGTGCTTTAAGAATAGGTCAAGGGATGAGAACTCCTTAAGCATAGTATTTTTAGTGTAATCCTTGATGGATTCCGTTACCAGCTTCCCGTCAGAACCGTAGTACTGTACTCTCTCCGCAATGACGGAAACGCCCACGTCATCTACCTTATAGGGCTTGATCTTCTGGGTTGGCATGTTTGGGCGAAGTGGTTTAGTTCCTGATCCTTTGTAAACCTCAACCGGTTCACCGTCAAAATCAGGGTCAGCGAATAGCTCAGTTGCCTTCCTGAAATCCATTATCGTAAAGTAGAACTTGTCATAGTCTTCATTGATACGAGTTCCACGCCCGATTATCTGCTTGAACTCGGTCATGGACTTGATCTGCTTATCAAGAACGATCAATTTGCACGTCTGAACATCTACCCCGGTGGTAAGAAGTTTGGAAGTAGTAGCAATCACAGGATAACGGTTTTCGGGAATAATGAAATTGTCCAGCTCAGCCTTTCCTTCCTTTTCATCCCCGGTAATTCTCATCACATACTTACTGTCCTGTGCAAGATCCGGATTTTCATTTACAATAGCCTGTCGCATCCTTTCAGCATGATCGATATTTTCACAGAAGACTATCGTCTTACCAAATCTGTCAGTTGCTTTGAGAAGCTCGGTAACCTTTTTAGCGACCACTTCAGTCCTCTTGTCGAGAACGATCTAGCGGTCGAAATCCTGTTGATTATAGATACGGTCAATTATTTCTCTGCCATATTTGTCCCGCTTCCCTTTTTGAGGTCTCCATCCCTGAATGTCCTTGTCAAGATCGATACGAATGACCTTGTAAGGAGCAAGGAAGCCATCTTCAATTCCCTGCTTAAGCGAATAGGTATAGATCGGCTCACCGAAATAGTGAATATTGGATACAGTCTCCGTTTCCTTTGGAGTAGCTGTCATTCCGATCTGTGTAGCCGAATCAAAGTATTCCAGAATATCTCGCCAGGCAGAATTCTCATCAGCACTTCCACGGTGACATTCATCCACAACAACAAGATCAAAGAAATCCCTTGAGAATTGCTTGTAGATGTTCTTCTCTTCTTCACTGCCGGTTACAGCCTGATACAATGAAAGATAGATCTCATAGGATTTATCAACCTGCCTTTTCTCGATTCTTGTCATTGCAGAACCAAACGGTTTGAAATCCTTGGTCTTAGCCTGATTTATCAGAATATTCCTGTCCGCAAGGAAAAGAATTCGTTTTTTTGCTCTGGATTTCCACAATCTCCAGATGATCTGAAAAGCTGTATATGTCTTGCCAGTTCCGGTTGCCATAACTAACAAAATGCGGTCCTGACCCTTCGAGATGGCATCAATTGTTCGGTTAATCGCATTTAGCTGATAATAGCGTGGCGTTTTGCCTGTAAAATCATTATGGAAATCCTGTTCAACCAATTTATTGTCAGCATCATCAATTCCTTTCCACCTGCAGTAGGATTCCCATAGTTCCTCAGGTGATGGGAATTGTTCAAGAGAAAGTTCCTGTTCGATCTTATCGGAGTTTCCTGAACGGTCATGGAAAAGAAAAGCATCTCCATTGGAACTGAAAGCAAAAGGAACATCGACCATATCAGCATAGCCAAGGGCCTGCTGCATGCCTTCTCCAACCTCAAACTTGTTCTTCTTTGCTTCAACAACAGCAATTGGAATATTGGGTTTATGATATAGAATGTAATCAGCACGCTTGTTCTTGCCACGGGACACTGTCTGACCACTGACAATTATGCGCCCGTTGGTGAGTGGAACTTCTTCACGTACCTGTGTATGAAGGTTCCATCCTGCTTTATCGATAGCCGGAGTGATGAACTTAGTACAAATATCTCGTTCACTCAGGTCGTTTTTGTCAATTTCATCCATTTTCCAGCTTCCAATAATAATATCAGGATAATAAGTAACAGATATTACTTTGTAACTTATAATATAAATTTTGATATAAATAATTAATTCATGTTAATTTGCCTATAGCATTTGTCTTTTGGAATTGTCGCCAAATTCCACAGAAAAGCGACAAAAACCCATGAAATTAACTGTTTGCGACAAGTTTTCCTATTGATCCAACCTCTTCTTAACTTGAGTATTGAGAGTAAACAATTTATCACTCATAGCATTCTGCTTCATGTAATGCAACGTACCCTTAGAGAAACCCATCTTTTTCCATTCACTATAAGACATGTCAATAATCTTCGTCCTCAAAAGATCAGAATTATCATTCTATCAACGTAAATAACATAACTCGACGAAAATATTTTTATTGCTACACTTATAATATACTTACAATTAAAAGATATAGCATATTTGTTTCGATTTATAAAATTAACTTTAATGAAGGAAGTTTAGAAAAATGGGCCTTCCAAATAAATTTTGTTCTGCAAATAAACGTTCTATAGAGACAGCTTTGGTAATGGCTGAGATCGATGGGGTGACGGATAACATAGCCACAAATTGGATATCAACTGATAAATTAGTCCCAGAATATCTTACAAATCATCCAGTCTGTCCTTCAAAAGGTAGATATTTTTTAGTTAGAGATGAAAGCGGTTATTTTGTACCTATCTGTTCTTATCATTCGACTGACAGGGACCTTATCAATTCAATGATAATTGATGCATATCTAAAACGTTTGTTAACTTACAAAGGAATGGAATTTATAATGGGTGCACAGGGAAAACGCACCAGAATTGATGATCTGCTCCATATAATCTACAATAAGGGTTTTGAAAAAGGATGGGAAGTGTGGACAAAAGAAAATGCGATCGATTGTTCTGCCCTCGCAATCGAATCGATGAGAGATGCACTTGAAGAGATCTACCATAACAGTACATTGATCCCGGACACAACAGCTCTTAACCTTGGAAAAGTAGAAGGGAAGTATCCATATACAAAACAGATAAAGACATCTGTCAAACCTTCTGATATGGCAGATCCTTGCAGTGAATTAAAGCCTGGGGACATGTGCATAATAACCGGTAGCTCACCACATACCACCATTTTCCTCGGTCGTTTTAGGGAAAAAGAGGGAGATAACAATCCCTACTGGATATGGGCTTCTGGTTCAAAAGGCAAAGTTGATATTTTTACGCATGAGAGATTCCAGTATTTCTATAAAAGATCTAAACAAGTAGTTTCTCGCTGGGATCTCAAGAAATACAGACAATGAAAGAGGAGATTAAAAATGACTTCACAACATAATAAAGAAAAAGAAATGGACAAAAAGCGCAAGGGAGCAGCTGATAAGATCATTGATGGTATGGTAGTTGATGGTGCTTCACAGCAAGACATTAATACTCAGAAAAAGGCTAATAAAAAGCACTTTGGGCATGAAGGAGAAGCAGATATCTAAAAACTGGTTTTCACAAAAACCAGGTTCTTTTTTTACTATGTAAAGATCCTCTTCTCTAGATTCAGCTAATCCTCGAAAATTGAGCAACAATATGATTCAAGGCTTGTGAGTTTGTTGAGAAGTGCAATTAAATATTCTGCCAATAAAAAATCTACGTGAAAGACAGTAGATCAATAAGAAGAAGTAACGGAAATGGCAGTTCTCTGGATCACTAGGATTCCCAACATCATTCAGCATCACGCATAAATCGTATCACGATGTGACGGTATAGCCTTTCAACTAATCGTTGCCTTCCTGATGACTTCTACAAAGCCAATGTTTATTGCTTTCAAGGACTCAATTATAAACTAAGGACTCAAAATATACCTTAAAGAATTCACCAATGTGATAATGGGGGAATTACATTTACCGATGGTACAATGGAGCTTTTTGAGAAGCTAAGGAACGAAGGATATGAGGTAGCCACATTTGCTGCGGGGAGTTTCTGGATAGCAGAAGATATTTTTCGCAGGGTTCAGGGTGTTGTAGGGACTGCAGTAGGCTACATGGGAGGAAAACTTGATTATCCCACCTATGAAGAAGTAAGTGTGGGAGATACCGGACACGTCGAGGTTGTCCAGATCGTTTATGATCCGAAGGTTGTACATTATGAAAAGCTTCTGGAATTATTCTGGGAACTGCATAACCCAACGGTTCCCGATGAGAAAGGAGAAAAAACACCAGGTCAATATGGTTCAGTTATTTTTTATCATAACGATGAGCAGAAGTCCCTTGCAACACTTTCAAAAAGAGATATAGAAATATCCGGGAAATTCAAGAAGGATATAATCACCGAGATACGTCCTGCTGCAAGATTTTTTAGGGCAAAGGAATACCACCAGCAATATTTCGAAAAAACTGCCTCAGGAGGAGAGATCATAAAATGATTTTTGGTTATAGGACGTTTGACATACAACCATTTAATAAAAGTTGTGAGGATCGCCAGGATCCCCAACATAACTTTAGATCACGCATGAATCACATCACGATGAGGCAAATGCATCATTTCATCGTTCTTAGCAGTCTCAAATCCACGCACGTAGAAGAATGAATCAATATCTTCGAACATGTTCACATTTTCCACGGTCTTATTATACTGGTCACCTTTTGGATAATCTGAATATCCCTGGGCAAAACCGTCGCTATTCTTCATCTGGTGATTAAGCTCTGCTGCAGCTGCCAGAAATGTAAGTCCACCTATGATCGTACAAAATACAAGTACAAGTATGATAGTATCCCGCAATGTTCTGGTTGTATTACTCCTTTGTTTCATATTACATCACTTTGTCATGGTGTAGTCTGTTCCAGACATTTGCATGATGTAGGAGTGTTCTCGCCTGCTATACAGTATCAATATCTACTGTCTGTAGCTGTTGTCTGGTATCTGCTATCTTTCATGGAACCAATGACATCGACAGATCAAGATTTAGATTTGTCTGCATCATCATGCGGTACCATTACCTGATAGTATAGATGCAAGAATAACAGGGGACCCCTTTCCCTGTCTGCAGGTTGCAGATAAAAACGCAATGTCTGACTGATTGCAGTAATATTGCATACCATATGATATTTTTTATTTTATCATGATTATTTGTCCGAAGTTATAAATACGGGAGAGAAGAGAAAGGACAGAAACTGAAGAGAGAGTTGGAGAAAAAAGAATGAGCAAAAGATACGAATCGATAGTATCATTTATCGATAAAATCAAAGAGATACCCTTGGAGGCATCTCTTTTCTTTATAGCATGGATCTGGCTGGCATTTTCTGTATTCGGAATGACCCTGGCCAACATGTATTTGCATAAACCTATTTTAGATATTTATCACTTGATCACAGGTGTTGTTTACCTGCTTCCAATATCTGTTATTGGACTTAAGACATTAATGAGCAGGAATGTTGCTGGTCTGCCTTTGATCATCTTTTCATGTATGATCGGAGCTCTGGCAATAATTTCTCACTTAAAGCTTAACTTGGGATTTGAAAATGAATTTGATTTTCTACAGGGAATTGCAGTTTTATTGATCATATTACTGCTGGTAGCAATGCCTGTAAGTTTCTACATTTATGCCCGTTCTCTCGGATGTGATAATACAAGGAACCTAAAGATGATTTTGTTTCTTTCCGCAATAAATGGCTTAATTATTGTTTACAATGAATTATTCGTTTCCCAGGGTGTTAATAGTGAACTCATGGCTGCTTTGATGTTCTCTTTTTTGTTTGTAACAGGACCTGTACTGGGAGGATTGTACATCCGGGAGGTTATGTCTAAAAGTACTGAAGTTGTGGCATTTGAATGAGCAGGATGTGTTCCTTGTTGAAGCCTGCTTCAATCCGGTATTAAGAAGGATTTATGGGCAGGTTGCTACAAATCCAAAAGACCAAATATTTTAAAGATGTCCTTCATTTTCCGTTTAGATCAATAAAGTTTAAAAAGCGTTATTATTAAATCACCTTATCGTAAAAAAGAGGCAAATACTCATGAATATTTCAATCCGCCCGGAAGCTGAAAGCGACTTTAGAGATGTGGAAAATGTGACAAGAGAAGCATTCTGGGACCTGTACAAACCCGGATGTGTCGAACATCTTGTTTTGCACCATATGAGAGGATCACCTGATTTTGTAAAGGAGATGGATTATGTTGCATGTGATGGGAACATGATCGTAGGCAACATTGTCTTCAAAAGCAAAAGTGATCAATGACGAGAACAAGGAATTTGAAGTCCTGTGCATGGGTCCGATCGGAGTATTGCCTTCATATCAAAAAAAGGGGATCGGCTCAATGCTCATGAACTGCTCTATTGAAAAGGCAAGAGAATTGGGGTATAAAGGCATATTTATCTTTGGTGAGCCTGAATACTATAAGAGATTCGGTTTCGTAAATACCATAGAATATAACATCCAGACAGCTACCGGTGAGAACTTCGATGCTTTCATGGCACTGGAACTCTATGAAGGTAGTCTTGGACCAGTATCCGGGAAATTCTTCGCATCAGATTCTTTTGAAGTTACCGCGGAAGAGGTTGAGAAATTCGAAAGGGAGTTTCCTCATAAAGAAAAGCATGTTACGGACACACAGTTATTCAGGGAATGAACATAGCTTCAAGACTTTACTTGTTGCCTGCATCGAATAAAAAACACGTGGAGATCAATCCCCACAGATTGCTATACTCCGAAACATCACTCACAATTAATCTTCTCGGCTTCCATGTGCCGAAGCTCCTTCCTCTTGATCTTGCCGCCGATGGTCTTTGGCAGGTCATTCACGAATTCAACACTCCTCGGGTACTTGTATGGGGCTGTTGTATGCTTCACGTGGTCCTGAAGCTCTTTTATCAGGTTCTCCGATGGCACGAATCCGTCACGCAGTACTATGAAAGCCTTGACGATCATACCCCTGATATTATCCGGAACGCCGATAACAGCGGATTCCTAGACAGCAGGATGCTCAAGGAGGGCACTTTCCACCTCGAATGGGCCAATACGGTATCCTGAGCTCTTGATGACATCATCATCGCGGCCTACGAACCAGAAGTAGCCATCCTCATCCCTGTATGCCTTGTCACCGGTGTAATAAAAGCCATTCTGGAATGACTTTTCGTTCTCCTCATCGTTGTTAACGTATTTGACAATAAGGCCCAGAGGTCGTGGGTCAAGTGAAACTGCGATCCTTCCTTCCTCAAAATTATCCACCGGGTTGCCGTCGTCATCGTGCAGTTCAATATTCCAGCCAGGGGATGGTTTTCCCATTGAACCGGGCTTGTTTTCCAAGCAGGTGAAGGATGCAATGGCACAGCAGGTCTCTGTCTGGCCGTAGCCCTCGTAGATGCTAAGACCTGTTCCTTCCTTCCATACCTTGATAACCTCAGGATTTAGCGGTTCGCCTGCACTACAGCAGTGACGGAGCTGGGTGAGGTCGAACTTGCTCAGATCTGCAAGAATGAGCATCCTGTAAATGGTGGGAGGACAGCAGAAACTTGTGACCTCATACTTCTCGATAAGCGGGAGTAATTCGGTCGCTTTGAATTTCCCTCTGACATCATACACAAAAATACATGAGCCTGCTATCCATTGGCCAAATATCTTGCCCCATGCGCATTTTGCCCAGCCGGTATCCGAGTAGGTGAAATGCAGGTCGTTCTCGGTCAGGTCCTGCCACAGCTCTGCAGTGACCCTGTGACCCAGCGGATATGCATGGTTATGGAGTACCATCTTTCCTTTGCCCGTCGTTCCCGAGGTGAAATATATCAGCATCGGATCAGTTGAACTTGTAAGCGCAGGCATGGATACCGAATGATGCGACACAGGTGCAGGATACAGGAGCTCGTACTGGAAACTAATCCAGTCATCTTTCTCACCGTCAACTAACATGCATTCCTTAAGAGAAGGGCAATCCATCCGGACCTCATCGAACTTAGGTGTATTTTCAAGGTCAGTAACTGCCATCTTGAACTTACCTGCGTTGATCCTGTACTGAAGGTCACTTGATGTCAGAAGTGTCGGACACGGGCACACAACAGCACCAAGTTTGATCAATGCAATTACAAATATCCACCACTCCGGCACGCGGTGGAGCATCAGCATGACCCTGTCGCCCTTGTTGATGCCGTATTTGAGAAAGATGTTCGCTGCCTGGTTGGAGAGTTTCATCAGGTCCCTGAAGGTGTACTTCTTCTCCTCACCCTTCTGGTTTACCCAGATCATTGCAAGCTTGTTGCGATCTTCCTTTGCCCAGGCATCAATGATATCATATCCGAAATTGAAATATTCAGGCATCCCATTGTCCCACTCTTCCCTGGCCTTATTGTAATTACACATATTGCGTGGGATATCTTTAACGTTCAATGTGTCCATATTTTCTGTAAAACAATTGGTCCCTGCCTGCTCCAGTTGAGAGCGTGGAATTCTCCAGAGCCTGCCCACATTTAAGCCATCAATTGTCCCTTCCTCAAGCCATGTATGGATCGTCTTTGTTTCGACTCTAAGCTTTTTAGCCGCTTCCTGCGGTGTGAGGTAATGTTGTTTTTCTGTTGTCATTAGATATTTCGAAGTATTCAAAGTATTTTAATGCTTTTTTTTAATTATCTACAATAAAAAGAATTTATCACATGTTCATGTGCTGTATTTGCATGTTATTGAAATCTGCAGGTGCAGGATTTGCTAGCGTAAATGGCCTGTTATATTTCATCAGACATTACACATAAAGCACTTGAAAAAGGTAGATCCATGAAAACTTATCCTCCGGATCATGACAAATATGTGGAATAAACTAAAAATAAAAAAAGATGGTGCAAACACACCATCATTCATTGAGCAAAGCCAAGTTCTTCACCCTGCATAATGAGCATATTGTCCTCATATGGCAGAATTATCTTGCCGCATAGCTCCCACTGGTAACTTCCATCTTCTTCAGTGACCGTCCAGATGTCATAGTTCCAGTATTTCCGGTCTCCGTTCTCATCGAGTATTGTCCATCCGCTCATTCCAAAGTGCGAATCAGTAAGGGTTTTCATTGCCCTTTTTACACTTTCGTCGTCATTCGGGATTGAATCCAGATCGACAAATGTAGCTATCCAGAGAGCGTCATATGTTGTTAATGCGTAAGACTCAGGAAGTCTTCCAAGTTGTTCTTCGATCCTTGGTGCGATCTCCTGATATCTGTCATTTGCCCTTATGTATCCGTATATTGGCGCCTTGACATTGATTGTTGCAGCAAAACTGGCTGCATCATTATCGTCTATCAGGCCCTTGTTCAGCGCTATGCCGTCAGTGCCATACCAGTTAACATCTGACAGAGCAGGATAGTTCTGTGCTAAAGCAAAGATCTCTGTTACTTCACCGTAGGAACAGAGGACCACAGCTATAGATCCAGCATCGTTTTCTGAAGTGGCCGCTACTACCTTTTCATTGAGTGACTCTACTTCTGCGGAAAAATCCACATTTTCTGTTTCATACGTAACTCCCTCAAGCACTGTGCCGTCAAGGTCCTCAAAGCTTTTTCGAACCTCATCAGAGAGTCCATTACCCCAAACATCATTTCTGTACATAGGGATCACAGTACTGATGTCATCTTCCTGCATGAATCTAGCCAGTACCATTCCCTGGTTAGTGTCATCAGGCACAAGCCTGAACAGGTTATCATCAGGAATAGCTAAAGATGGAGCTGTTGATGCAGTACTCAGAAGGGTAATACCATTCTCGTTTGCATATTCAAGGACAGCTTCTGCTTCATTGCTTGACTGTGGACCGATAACTAGCGTTATCCCCATTTCATCAAGTTCTTTAAGCTGCTCCAGAGCCATCTCAGGATTACTTTCGGTATCCTTTACAATTACATTCACGTTCTTTCCGGAACCAAGTCCTGAGAAATAGCCGTTGATGTCATCTGCAGATACTGCAAGTGCTGTCTGGCTTGCTTCTCCTATAGAGGAAAGACCTCCTGTAAGCGGTAAAAGTGCTCCAATGGTTATATCCTCGGATTCACTGGTAGCTCCTCCGGTCGATTCAACACAACCTGAGAGGAAAGTTGCCATAAGTAGTATACTTATTAAAAAAAGCGCCGTTCTTTTCATAAAATCACATTCAGCCCATACACAATGTCCATATTTATATATTTCGATTTTTATTTATTGGTTTTAGGATCAGAGATCAGGATTTTGTTTTTAAAATGACCTATTTTTTGTCTTTGTATAAGCCCTCAAAGTTAGGGAGAAATTCGGTAATTTTTAGACATTATTTGTTACATTTTCAAACTCTTATATATGTAACAATAGAATATTTTATATACTACAACATAGTCAACACCATACACAAGTAATATGGAGGGATCGAATCTGGATGGAAGTAACATAATTCAGCGTGAGTTTAGCGGCGACGAATCTTGTAAAAGTTCCACTGGATCATTTGTAGATTCTGATATATTAAGTCCTATTTTTGATGATATTCCTATGATTATGATCCTTGTCAATCAGGAAGGGAAAGTTGAATACATCAATCGGACTGCTACTATTGCATTAGGGAACGAAAAAAAGGATAGTATTGGTCTTCTTGGTGGTGAACTCTTCGGCTGTGTAAATTCGATCAAATTAGAAGGTTGTGGGAAGAACAGAGAATGCTCAGAATGTACTGTAAGAAACTCTGTTATGCACACTTTTGAGACCGGTGAAAGCATTTACAAAAAGGAAGGCGAATTGGAGATCGTAAGCAATGATAAGTCTGTAACACTTCATTTTTTGATTTCAACGACCCTGATACGACAAAATAATGAACCACTTGTATTGCTGACTGTGGACGATATTACTGAGCAGAAGAACAATTGTCTTGCCTTTGAGGAAGCAATTCGGAAACAAAAAGCTCTGGAAGGCATCATAAACAATAGCTCTACAATGGCATTCTTATGGAGGGCAGAGGATCTCTGGCCTGCAGATTATGCTTCAGAGAATGTTTTAAAGCTTGGTTATTCAGCCGAGGATTTCGTACTTGGGCGAATTAATTATGGAGATCTGGTCCATCCCGATGATTATCAAATGGTAAAGGATACACTTAAAGGAAAGTGTAAGGAGGGAAGTGACAACTATAACTCAGAATATCGTTTGATAACAAAAGATGGAAATTTATTGTGGGTAAATGAGAAGACCTTTATTTTGAGGAACGGGGAAGGAAAAGCAACTCACTTCCAGGGAATTGTCCAAGATATTACCGAGCGCAAGCAAGCAGAAGAAGCAATGCTCCGTGCAAAAGTTGCTGCGGAATCTGCCAACATGGCCAAGACCGAATTCATCTCTAATATGAGCCATGAGCTAAGAACTCCCCTTACTATGATCATCGGATTCTCCGATCTACTTTGCAGTGAAGATTACGGCTCTTTGAATGAAGAGCAGAAGAAATACATATCTAAAGTTCTTAGAAATGGAAATCATCTGCTGGAACTGATCAATGATCTTTTGGATTTCTCAAATATTGAAACCGGTGAGATGGAACTTCGTGTTAATGAATTCACTGTATCCGATGCTATTGATGAAGTAGGAGCATTGATGATACCTCTTTCAAAAAAGAAAGGGATCGATCTGACATTTAACATCGACATTGAAATGCCTACCATAAAAGCAGACATGATCAAATTCAAGCAGGTCCTTTACAACCTTGTGAACAACTCCATCAAGTTCACAGATCAGGGAGGGGCAGTGACCATTGGTGGTAAAATATCTGATAGTTCTGTTAATATCTTCGTAAAGGATATTGGTATAGGTATTTCACAAGAGAATCAGGAAAAACTGTTCAAGCCGTTCTTCCAGGTGGATTCTTCAAACTCAAGAGAATATGGCGGTACAGGACTTGGCCTTGCTCTTGTTAAGAAATTTGTTGAAATGCATGGTGGTGAGGTCTGGGTCAAGAGTGAACTTGGAAAAGGAAGTACATTTGGATTTAGCATGCCAACTGATCCTGAAAACATATCCTGTTGATCTGTTCTATATGATTTGACAGATCTATCTGATCAGAAGTTATTCCCCCATATATCTGCAGCTATTCTTTGAAAAGATAGCGGGTTATCACGCTTGTCGTTGCACTTCATGCAATGCAACGTACCCAAGACTTCGATTTTTGTTGTGTGGTTTTAAGATCGAAAACATCAAAACTGCCATACCAACAATTGCAGCGCCACTAATCAACTCAATGAGTATTACAATTATCAATGATTCTAAAAAGAAAGAACCCAGCACTCCATACGCAATTAGGATTAATGCTCCCACAATTACTGTGGTCTTTCTGTTTAAATTAAAATGTTCATGCTTTTCTTCCATCTAATACCGCATCCCCATTTAAAGCGGGGATGAAGAATCATTTAATTTTTTTGGATGTGCCCAGCTTTGCCGAAATACAGACCTTCCCTACGTTTGTTCAGAATCGATCTGACAGGAGCTATTAACAAAGATTAAAATAAATATATAATTACCTAACAGAGGTGATGTAATGATTACGGCCGAAATTTTATTCTGGGTCTATCTGGTCAATTCAATTCTATTGATCAACCACGAGATCGACTCTGCCTACTGGAAAGAATGGGAACTATTCAAATTACCAGGTAGCATCACTGGATTTCTTCTGATACATATTCCTTTGATATTTTTTGTCTTATATGGACTTGTTTTAGTCTTTCAGCAATCCTTCACTGGATTGGTATTTTCACTTGTCTTGAGTTTTGCTGGCATTTTTGCCTTTACAGCCCACATGTATTTTATCAGGAAAGGAAGAGATGAATTCAAAATCCCCATCTCATTGTTCATTCTTGTGTCAACCCTGATCGTATCCCTGATTCAGGCAGTACTCACTATCCATCTAATGATAAACTGGTGAAATGGCAGAAGCATAAATAATGAAAAACGGCCACTAACTAGATCATTAAACATCGATCGTTTTTCTCATGTAAACACGGGTATCATCACGGTCGATCTCTGACCAGCCTAAATGATGGTAAAAAGAAATATTCTCGGTCAATAATACATGAGTTGCTAAACGTAATTCCAGATAGCCTCTGCGTTTAGCTTCTGATTCAGCGAGATCCATTAGCCCCCGACCAATACCAGTTCCCTGGAAATCAGGACGTACTGCCACATTTGCTATCGTAGTATAATCATCTTCGAACATTAAGATCAAGCCACCTACTATCTCTTTATCAGATTCTGCAACCCAGACAGGAAAATAGGTGATCTCATCTTCATAATCAACGTCCATGGGCGGCAGTCGTTCCCCTTTTAGTCTATCCAGATACTTCGTGTAAGCCAGATCCATACATTTTTTGAGACCCTTTGCATCGTCAACAATAGCTTTTCGTATTCTCCAGCTTTTTTGATTCATATTTTGCCCCTGTAATAATCACATAACAAAAACGATCTCCAACAGGCTTTCGATCAGCAAACCACCTAACCAGGACGCCAGCGGGACCTAACATCTCATTTTTAAAAAAAGTAAACTTTGAAAAGATCAAATGTGATATTGAACATGGAACTTATAAACAACCCTTATCTCATCCATTTCCCTGTATTCTACTTCAAAGTTGCCTTCATCTGCAATATATGTCAGGTCATCAAGGTCTTTGAAAATGACCTCACAATTAATGTTCTCCGGAAGCAATGAGCTGAAACCATCACATTTTCTGGTAATCTCTTTTATCATCCTTTTTGCTTCGGCTGAATTAAAGGTCCCAGCCTTTTCCGGACTATAGATTATTTCAGTTGTTAGAGTTTCCTTGTCCAGCAATGTCATCCAGAACCCGTTGATCTGTGAATCATCGATGGCGTAATCCTTAATTTCGAAGCTCTTGTTGATCACATTCTTCAATTTTGAACACCTTTTATTTAATTAAGACCTATTCAATAAATCAGTTTTCATGAAGTGGTCCCAAATAGAGATTCATCAAAAGATGCTACTGCATGCAGGACATGTAAAATTAACCAGCATGGGAATGTTAATCAAAGATAAACTGTTTGCAAGCAGGATAAATGCATAAATGAAAAAGAAATGGTGCTGAAGGTTTATTTTCAGCACAGGGTCAAGAATCGAACACCTTATCCATAACCCTATCTATCATTCCATTTCCACCATAGGGGTCGGACGGGGACTTGCCAGACTTCCTCCCAGGTATGCCACGGTACCACATATCAAACCGATGAACACAGGATGGATGAGGGGATTGCCAAGGAACTGCCACAGCACCACAGAACCGAAGCTTGCCACAAGGCTGGCAACAAATCCGGTTGAAGTACCACGGTCCCAGTAAAGTCCAAAAATAAGTGGTATGAAGACACAGCAAGCAATCACGCCCATGCTTACAGACACCAGAGGTACTATCATCTGTGGCACATCCATTGCGAAGAATGCCGAAACTATGATGATCATCACCCCTACTATTCTTGTCATGCAAAGCACTTTGTCATCGGGTATAGCCGGACGCAGGTACCTCAGGATATCCGAAGTAAGGGCTGTTGTTGTGACCAGCACAATGGCACTCATGGTTGACATAGCAGCGGAGATGGCGGCCAGCAGGACGATACTATCAAATCCACGGGGAAGCAGTGATGTAGCCAGAAACGGTATCAGACCATCCGGGTTTTTCATGAAAGGAGCCAGTTGCTCCGGGCTGAATACCCCGTGAACCATGACGCCCAGGGAAAAAATGCATATTGCATAAATAGTAATGGATATTGGACCATAGATACCTGCAAAACGTACTACTCTCTTATCCTTTGCAGAGAACAGCATGATCAACAGATCGGGTAATGCCAGAAGTCCGAGACTGATGGCAAACGCCATTCCGAAGGTCTTTTGCCATGGTACTGCTGCACCTGTCATACTCAGGATGTCGGCCGGGACCATATCCCATATTGCCATGCCTCCTCCACTTGAAATAAGACCTGTATAAAGCAGCACTGCTCCCACAAGCATGATCAAACCTTGCAAAAAGCTTATCCAGATGATAGCAGGCAGTCCTCCTATCACATAATAGAGTGCCACGATAGCAACAGCTATGAGGAGACCCTGGACATATGTTACTCCAAGCAGTCCCTGGAAAAGGTTGGCACAGCCCTTGAAAATGGCAACCAGATATATTGTGTACATCAACAGCATGATCCCTGCAAGCAATATCTTGCCTCTCTGTGAATCGTACCTGCGTTCCAGTAGCTGGGGTATGGTCTTGGCATCGTACTTCTGGGAGAACATCCATATCTTCGGTGCAATGATGAATGCCAGGCAGGCAAATGCTACATGGAAGAATACACCCCAGATAACCCATGGAAGTCCGGCAATGAGACCGTAACCTCCGCCCCCGAGGAAAGAGGCAGCACTAAAGTAAGCAGCCATATAGGCGATGCCTATTACCGCAGGATGCATAACATTCCTGTCCGAGACCACAAATCCTGAAAAGGTTCCCTGCCTGAGCTTCAGGGAAAGTAAAAGTATCCCAAGTATATATACAACCAGAAGAACCAGATTAATCATGGTCTTGCCTCAATACGAAAAAGAATGTTGTGACCAGCATGATCATGACGGCGATCATCAGGTAAATGTAAGGCAGAGGCATCAGGAGCTCATCTCCCCATTCTGTTTTTCATTCTTAGTAGTGGTTATTTTTAATGTGTTGTGTTTCAATACCAATTCCTGCCCTCCTCTTTGTTGGACTACTATGTACTATGATGCACGGAATAGTACATTATAGATTAAAAACATTTTTGTTTGTTCCCAATGCCAGAGCCATTCTAAAAGTATTTCACACTTCGTACTTTCATTGAAGAAATAGTGAGCTTGGATTAGTTTACTAACATATTTTCTGGCAAAACAAAAAAAGAAATGGCAAAATATTTATATTGTATCAAACAAGTGCATAGACCAGCATCAGTGTATGAATATGTGCAATAATTCATGTTCCGGGCATGATCTGCTGTATAATTTGATTTTCTTTTACTACTTATCCATTCAAGAGGAATGATATTGACCAGTAAACGTATATTAATGGGCAACGAAGCAATCGCCTTTGGGGCGATGAAGGCTGGCCTTCAGGTAGCAAGCGGCTATCCGGGGACACCTTCCACTGAAGTAATGGAGACCATCGCCTCTCATGCGAGCAAATATGGTATATATGCCGAATGGGCCACAAACGAGAAGGTAGCACTGGAAACAGCAGTCGGAGCCGCCTACTCAGGTGCCAATACCCTGGTCACCATGAAGCAGGTCGGACTCAACGTAGCCTCTGACCCTCTCATGAGCCTCTCCTACATAGGAGTAAAAGGCTCCCTTGTTATTCTTGTATCCGATGACCCCGGACCACATTCCTCCCAGACCGAACAGGACACAAGAGCTTTTGGGCACTTCTCGAACATTCCGGTTCTTGACCCATCCACACCACAGGAAGCCTATGACATGGCAAAACTGGCCTTCAGGCTGTCCCATGAAATGGAGATCCCTGTAATACTCAGGACCACCACCCGTGTCTCCCATGGCTGTGCTGACGTAGTTACAGAAGACATCGAACCGGCCGGTCGTGACATCGAAGGCTACGTAAAGGAACCACGCTGGACCATATTCCCAAAACTGACAGCACAAAGACACCCCTGGCTTGAAGATCTTCAAATCAGGATATCTGACCGTTTCTCAGATCATTTCAGTGAAAATACATTCAACTCAATATCAAAAGGGAACAGCAAAATAGGCATTGCATCCTCCGGTGTTTCCTCCCTGTACACTAATGAGGCCACTAATAAGCAAACAGGAACTTTCTCGCATTTCAAGCTCGCAACCGTCCATCCCTTCCCTGAAAAAGCAGCTCTTGAGTTCCTCAGCGACATTACAGACCTTATAGTCATCGAAGAGCTTGACCCATACCTCGAGGAGCAGTTCCTGCAACTGATAGGCAGACATCATCTCGATGTGAACGTATATGGAAAGAAGAACGGCCACTTCCCTGTAAGCGGAGAATATGATGTAGATGTCGTGATCGAAGGAGTGAACAGCTCCCTTCAGTCCATGAATGCAGAAGTTCCTCTCCTGACACATTCAACACCTGTAGTCGCAAGGGAGAATATCCCTTCGCTTCCTGTAAGGCCACCCACATTCTGTGCCGGATGCATGCACCGAACTGTCTTCTATGCTTTCAAGAAAGCAGCAGCGAAACTGAAGAAAGAGAACGGAAAAGGAACCGTATTCTCAGGTGATATCGGTTGCTACACCCTCGGAAACGCCCAGCCGCTCAACATGGTGGACACTTGCCTCTGCATGGGAGCAGGAATCAGCATGGCAGCAGGCCTTTCCCACACACAGCAATATCAGGAGGGAAATTATGCTAAACAGGTAGCCTTCATCGGAGATTCCACTTTCTTCCATTCCGGAATCGCTGCAATGATCAGCGCCGTTTACAATAATGCTGACATCACACTGGCAGTCCTTGACAACCGAACCACTGCCATGACAGGACATCAGCCACATCCGGGGATCGGACTGACCGCCATGGGTAATCCTACAAAGGCAATCGATATTGCCGAAGTCCTCCGAAGCTGTGGGGTGGACCTTGTTGAAACCATCGAGGCGGATGACCTTGGTAAATGTATCGAGACAGCAAAAATGGCCATAGAGTATGAAGGTCCCTCTGCTGTGGTCTTCAAAGGAAAATGCGTGGGTATCACAAAAGCAACAGGACAATACGTGATCGATGAAGAGAAATGTACAGGTTGCAACTTCTGCGTCTCACAGCTTGGCTGCCCTGCCATCTTCTCGATGTCATCAGGAATACCGCAAATACAGGACAACTGCACCGGTTGCAGCCTGTGTGCACAGGTCTGTCCGTCGGATGCTATTGACCTCAGGGAGGTACTACAATGAAATTCGATATTCTTATTGCAGGTGTGGGAGGACAGGGCGTTGTACTTGCATCCCGCCTGCTGGCAACGGCTGCCATAGATGCCGGTTACCATGTGGCCACCGCAGAAACAATAGGAATGGCACAAAGAGAAGGATCGGTCACCAGCCACGTCAGGATCGGGGACGAGGTCTGCGGTTCACTCATCCCTGCCGGGAATGCTGACCTGATAATTGGTCTTGAGCCTGCAGAAGCCGCAAGGAACATCCATTTCCTGAGCAAAGACGGCAGCATTGTTGTAAATGAACATGCTGTGATCCCTTCAGCTTCAGCTAACAATGCTGAATACATTCCGGAACATGTAATCGAATTCCTGAAAGAGAACTGTCAGGAAACCATAAACGTGGATTTCACGCAGCTTGCAAAAGAAGCAGGAACCTACAGGGCAACAAACGTTGCCATGCTGGCCGCTGCTGCAGGTGCAGACCTGCTTCCTTTCAATCCAGAAGAATTGTGGAGCGTGCTTGAGAAGATGGTACCGGAGAAGTACAGGGAACTGAACAGAAAAGCATTTGACATGTCCCTCGAAAGAGTTTCAGGCATGAAGGATCCTGAGAAGCAGGAGCAAGTGCAAGTGCAGGCAATGGATACCTGATATTCAGAGATGATGAAGATGTGCAATATTTGTGAAGATACAGAAACAAAGCAGAACATGGCCTGCAATGAGTATGAAGCCACCGGATCTTCCGAAGAGGATCAATTGATAAAGCTCAAGGATCTTCTCAAAAGGGTTGCATCGGGAAGTCCTTTCTATCAGAAGAAGTTCGAAGAAGCTGGACTTGACATCGATTCAATAAAGACGATAGAAGATATCGCAAAGCTTCCATTCACCACCAAAGAGGAATTACGGGATGCTTATCCCCTGGGTCTCCAGGCGGTCCCGGATGAAAAGATAATCAGGATACATTCATCATCAGGCACCACCGGCAGTCCTGTCATCATCCCATACACACAGAAAGATGTTGATGTCTGGGCAGAAATGATGATGCGCTGCTACCGGATGGCAGGCCTTACCGAAACTGACAGGATACAGATAACACCCGGATACGGCCTCTGGACCGCAGGGATCGGTTTCCAGGCAGGTGCGGAACGTCTCGGAGCAATGGCAGTTCCCACGGGCCCGGGAAACACGGAAAAACAATTGCAGATGCTCCTCGACCTCAAGTCCACAGCACTTGCAAGCACCTCGTCCTACGCCCTCCTCCTTGCAGAGGAGATCAACAAACGGGGCCTGAGGGACAATATCAACCTGAAGGTCGGCATCATCGGTTCCGAGCGCTGGAGCCCAAAGATGCGGTCCCGCATAGAGAATGAGCTCGGAATCGAGAGCTTTGACATCTTCGGCCTCACCGAGATCTACGGACCCGGCATTGCCCTCGATTGTTCCATGCATGAAGGGCTTCACTACTGGTCCGACCACCTTCTCTTTGAGATCATCGACCCGGTAACTGAAGAAAAGCTACCCGACGGCACCCTCGGGGAACTTGTCATAACAACCCTAACAAAGGAAGGGGCACCCCTGATACGCTACAGGACAAGGGACCTTACACGCATCATTCCTGAAGTCTGCAAATGTGGATCCCCCTTCCCTCGCATAGACCGCCTGCTGGGACGTACCGATGACAGGATAAAGATCAAAGCTGTAAACGTCTATCCCGGCCAGATCGAGGATGTCATACAGAGGGTCGAAGGCGTCAGCAGCGAATACCAGATCATTCTTGAAAGATATCAAGGCAGAGATTCAATGCTCTTCAGAGTCGAGATCGCTGATGCAGATGATCCCGGAATAAAATCAAGGACTGCAAAAGCACTGAATAAAGCCTTCAAGGACTTCATAGGTATCAGTGTAGATGTGGAATGCGTCGGAGTAGGAGAACTACCCCGTAGTGAGAAGAAGAGCAAGAGGGTCATTGATAACAGGGATATGTGAGATAATCCCTTTCTGTGGAGTTCCTACTGGCACACAATATCCAGCTTCATAATCTCCAAAGAATCCCGGACTAGCAGCTTTCTTATCCCTTTTATTCAGTGGTTTAGGACAAGTTTACAACGGTAAACTTAAAAAAGGAATTGGAATATTAGTAGGTGTCGTTGTTGGATGGATTACTTATCTTATTCCAGGACTGATAATATGTGCATATGGAGTTTATGATGCTTACACCACCTCAAAGAAAATGAATTCAGCTGAGATAACCTTCAAAAAGGCAAATTATTCAGATTATATTCTTTTTATTTTGGTTTTCTTGATCCTGATCGGAGTATTTGCTGCTATTTTACTTTGGATGGAGTTATTGTAAACACAGAAAAACTGTTTTATATCAAGCTTTGACCTGAACGGAAGTCATTTTTCCCGGATCATATATTTGTTCCCTGATATGAAAAAGCACCATGATGCGAAGATATAAAATCCTTCACACCATTAAAGGCCAGAATTCAGATCAAGGAAACGAATTAACAATGCCAGACGCAAAAACACATGATACGATAAATATTGCAGTGATGTTAGTTATACTGGCAGTCATTTCCTATCTTACTATATGGGCAAAAAATGAGATAGCTATCAGTTATCTGGACATTTATATGATATCGGTCTTTTCCATATCCTATCTGTTCGCAACATTCTTCCTTAGCCCGGATCTCGATATTGAAAGTAAGCCGTATAAAAGATGGAAGATCTTCAAGTTCCTCTGGTGGCCCTACAAGGTTATATTCAAACACAGAGGATTCTCCCATAATCCTATAATCGGACCCCTGTCTATTGTAATTAATCTTGCATTGATAGTAGCCTTATTGTTTCTGCTTACAGGTGTTGATCTGCACAAAGTACCTTTGAGGTATATAGTAGCAACCACAGCAGGGATGTGTCTGTCAATGGAAGTCCACATAATATCGGACTTCCTGATATCAAAAGCAAAAAGTTATTTTTGAGATTTTCGTTCTAGAAGTTTCGTTTTATTAGATTCCGGAAAAGGAATTTTTAAGAATTATTTGTGGATCTTGTATGCCGATCAAGTCAATCGGTATCTTGAAAATGAATTATTGATCTTATTCAATTTCGACAAATTCCACATAATTACTTGAAGTTTTAATAGCTGAATCGAACATGTTGCCATCACGGTTGATCTTCCTGATGTATTCAAGTTTCTCTTTATACATATCAGCCTTATCCAATGCTCTGATAACACAACCGATCAAAGCATGAACATCATTAGTTTCACCGTAAAAAGCACATTTTGGTTTATCGGACATTATAGCTCCTATAACAAATATAATAAAACGAATGAACATTTGCCATTCATTCACAAAATGAAAAATTAATCATTACCAATTATCAAAAACCTTTAAAAAAACGTAGTTCTTATAATGTCCTCTATCTTTAATAAGGTTTGTATCCAGTCACATAGAGGAAATTAAGTAAATTCTCTCAAATTAAGTGATCATTACCACATCAATAAATACCTGAGGCTGCTCAATTGTTTGAACTAACTTGATCATTCCTTGATCCAGCAACTCCATGACCAATAAATAAACAATAAACATTTTGGAGACAAATCAAAAAGCAGCTCAACTTTTTACTGTCTTACCAGCATTTTCAGCCACCTGAAAACCAACAGTGATATATCCGGTCAGACCATGAGGGAACATAGTCAACTAGTTCATCAAGACCTCCCAAGAATAATAGATTCCCAAGTGCGGCTTTTTGGATCGAATTGGTATACAATATAAAGGGAGGAAAACAAATGGAAAATAGAGGTTTCAACAACGGACCAAGGGATATGCACAAAGCAAAATGTGCTGACTGCGGTCAGGAAACAGAAGTACCTTTCGTACCGGACCCAAACAGACCGGTATACTGCAGGGAATGCTTCCAGAGCCACAGACCACCTAAAAAATTCTAAGTGGATGTGACTAATAACTTTTAAAGATCAAAGTTAAATGTGCGATTAGATAGAATATCCCTATCAACATCGCACAATTCATTTTTGTATTATTATGTTAGCAATAGCTTATTGTTGCTGATTATGGCCTTTAAGACGCACAAAGTGCGTTTATTTGATTCCAATACCCATGGCAGTAATGGTACTGTCAATAATCACACATAACATCAGACTTATTGATATCAAAAATAAAATCATTATGAGATATAAAAAGCAGAATGATTGCCCTAATCATATCAATTTCAAGGACAATATGCACTTTTATTCAGTTTACGAATAAATAAATAAATAAATAAATAAATAAATAAATGAATATATAAATTCTATAAATTATATACGTTAGCCCGAACTATTCACTTCAGGAACTTGCTTTTATCGTGCCGATCGATCTCATCATGTCTAGCTTGAGATTGATCATTTCCCGGACAGATGTCATACTCAGACATTCCCTGCAACAATAAAATGTGTTCAGACCTATCATTTGTCTTTCAAGCTCTGTGTTGCAATTTCGACATAACAGTTTTTCTTCGTTTGCCATAATTTTCCCCTCCGTTAGTTTCTACTCTATTGATTTTTTAAAAGTTTCTAACTTCTATCTATCATTTAGATAGGAGGCCACCGAGCATGAACCTGTAAAGGTCAAGCTCTTCAGCATTCAGATCATTCCCGACGTGTCCCCCGATCACTGAATGTTGGTCATTATTTAACTGAGAGTTCTTTTTCAGAATGCTATCGTTTTTGATTTGAACTTTGATCATTAGCTTTCCTCTTTTTAAATTTAGACTCTATTTATCTCTGATCTCGTGTTACATATGACAATATACATTTAAAGCATATATATTATGTGTACATAATTTATAGATAACTCAATAAAATATATAGAGAATTTATACCTACGTAGCTTTTCTGATTAAGGCAGAGAAGGTAAGGTCCAGCAAATGTGATCTTACCTTTTCATCAAAAAAGATGCTTTATTGACTTCTCATGAACAATCTAATTGATATGTAAAGGACTGAAGTTTAAACTGAGATGACAAAAATCAGATTTTGAATTGAATTCGCATTAGAAATATTTAATAACTAAAAACGTGCTCTTATTAAAGAGAACAATGAGAGGATATATCAATAAATCAGAGATGCGCATGTTTTTGATCTTTGGAGCCATACTACTGCCTATGGCATTCCTGTGTTTTCAGCAGGAACTTTCGTTAGGGATAATATCTTCTTATCCACTTTTCATCATACTGGTTCTCATGCTTCTTGGTGCTAATATTGAACTACCTGTCAGTACCATCAGGACAAAGAAAACACAGGACCTTCAAAGGGATGCAGCAACACTTGAAGAGGTCTATTCAGTGCCTCTGGTAAAAGATATCTCATCCAGTATGAAGCTGGCATTCGACACGGTCATTACCCTCAATGTTGGGGGATTCATAATTCCTTTTGCTGTAATGCTGTTCCTGATCATATTTCAGCCTGACTTTGTAGGGCTTGAGATCATGCTGATCATGATAGTAGCTGCAACACTTCTCTCCGATTTTGTTAATGGTATCGGCATTGTGATGCCTGATTACATTGGTTTGATAGCAGTGCCTTTCGCACTCATCTTCGCACCGGGAAATGCAGCTTCCGTGATATTCGTATCAGGTATTGGAGGTATCCTTCTGGGAAATCTCACAGGACTGCTGATGTTTGATAAAGAGAATAAAGGAAGTGCTTTCATCAACCTTGGTGGAGTTGGAAGCTTTAAAGCAGTGTATGTGACAGCAATAGTTGCAGCATTAATATCCTGGTTCGTTTGAAGAAGAGTTCTGGCGCATGTTCATCCTCTCCTGAAGTTTGCTGGCTGTCAGGTTAACGGTCCTGTACTTTGAAATACCATTATCCGTGAACCTGAAAGGTTGTGGGGAAGTATCCACCCGGGTAGCTCGCATTTTCTGTACAGCCATAACAGGGGTCAGATTTGCATCGACCTCATTTGCCTGCATTTTATCAAGGAAGATTATTCCATCTCCAAGGAAATCATATGTATCATATGACTTTGTCTCAATTCCAAACTCTTTCTCAGTTACAAGGAAAGAAGTAATATTTTTTGATTTTAGCATCTTATGCAATGTACGCCATTCCAGGGATTTCCTGAACTCAGCAGGATCGGTGAACATGTTAAGAGAATCGAAAACGATACGTCGCGGTTTATACGACTCTATGATCTCACCGATCTCTTCAAATGACAGCATGGACATACCGAACACTTCAAGGTATCCATCATCGATATGCTTGCCAATATCCCAGCCAAAACGCATGAAATGCTGAATTAATTGCTGAATCCTTTCTTCAAAGGAGAAAAAGAGGCATTTCTCATCATTCTTGATCCCTTCCATCAAAAACTGCATACAAAGGGTAGTTTTACCTGTTCCCGGAGGACCTGTAACAACAACTGTAAATCCTTCCGGAATACCGCCTTCAAGCATGTCATCAAGCCCGACAACACCAGTATTGACCCTTTTGATAGCCTTCTCTATATTGTTCGTATCGATCTTGGATTTGAACTTGCTGCTATCAAGTGACATCAGAGCTTTTTCAAGTACAAGGTTCTTGGCTCCAAGTTCCTTCTCATACCTTTCAAGTATCTTAACAGCATCAGAACTTAATGTTGTGTGAACAGGGAACTTGTTTCTTGCCATAAATGTAGATTGAATGCTACATATTTAAGACTTACTTCATGTGTTCACATATATGAATAATATGTCCATCATTGCTCTTCTTCAGGGTAACCATGCCCTTCAAGGAACTTTCCGCGTCCCTTTTCAGCAATAACCTCATTCTCCCAGACAACTTCACCCCTAGCGATAGTGGTCATCGGGAAGATGGCATCCATACCTTCAAACGGAGACCAACCGGCTTTGCTGTGAAGCTTGTCAGCTTTGATAGGAGTGGCATTGCGTGTATCCACAATTATCAGGTCGGCATCATACCCTTCAGCAAAAACTCCTTTTGAGTGACGTGTATCAAGGCCAAATATGTGTGCAGGATTTCTGCTTGTGACCTCTATCATCCTGCCGATCGGAAGAATGTTCTTCTTTACAGCCATTAGCATAAGCGGCATAAGTGTCTCCACTCCCGGAACACCTGATGGTGCACTCCTGATATCAAGGTCCTTATCGAACTCTGAATGTGGTGCATGGTCTGAAGCTATAGCACTCACAGTTCCATCATTTACCGCATTCATAAGCGCTTTCACATTCCTGCGGTCACGCAATGGGGGGTTCATCTTTCCGAAAGTTCCCAGCTTGTCCCAATCCCTTGTAGATAAGAAGAGGTGATGTGGAGCGACCTCACAGGTAACGTTATGCTCACGGTTCTCTGCTGCTGCCACATATTTTTCCTTACGGATAAGCCCCAGTGCCTCAAGTGTGCTGATATGGCAGAAGTGTGATCTTGTGCCCTTTTCTGCAATGACTTCAAGTGCTTTCTCAACAGCATATCCTTCACAGAGGTTTGAGCGTATTCGTGAATGCGATGAAGGGGAAAAGTCCTTCTTAAGCAGCTTTTCGTTTTCCAGGCGGATGTTCTCATCCTCTGCATGTATGCAGGCGACAGCATCAAGTTCCTTGATGATCCCAAGAGCTTCCGAAAAGTCCTTCTCATCTATGTTTAACCCGCCTGTGGACTCGGCCATGAATATCTCACCAAATGAGGTAACACCCAATTCCCAGAGAAGGGAAAGTGACTCAAGGTTCTTTGTTACGCCACCATTGATTCCGAAATCGATTACCGATTTGCGGTTTGCGAGTTTAAGCTTTTCCTTGAAAGATGACTTGCTGATAGTAGGTGGAATGGTGTTCGGATGCTCTATCACAGTTGTGATGCCGCCTGCTGCTGCTGAACATGAACCTGTATACCAGTCCTCTTTCTTGATCATACCAGGTTCCCTGAAATGCACATGTGCATCTATACCTGCAGGTATGGTCAATGCACCTTTAGCATCTATCAGGAGATCGGGGTCAGCCCCGCTGATATCCTTTGCAATTCGCTCGATCTTTCCATTGTTGATCGATATTTCTCCTGGTTGCAAAAAGTTGTTGTAGAAGACCTTTGTGTTCTTAATTAGGATATCAGTCATGGATAGGAGCCCCTTTTTGAAAAATGTAGATTTAAATATAGATTTAGACTTAAGTCAACACTGGGATTTACTTTTTTATGTATTATAAAACTGTTCTTTATCGTTTTAGCATTTTGCACTTCTCTGTTCTGCTTCAATACTCACTGAACGATCAAATTATGTATCAAGATATATAGAATATATATGAATATAGCGAATATTTAGTATTATATATTGAAATATAGAATATATCGAGAAAGAATATATACGTTTCACCTTATTTCATCCCTTGCAGGTCGATAAATTACACTTCCGATCTGAAATCCAAAAAATGCTTTAGTTCAATAAGGTGAAAGAACCAATGTCCAAAAAATCAATGTCATATATGATCACGCTTTTGCTGGTCACTTCACTTGCTCTTTTCGGAGCAGGATGTGTTGGTAATGATGCTACAGATTCCGGTAGTGAAGAAGAAATGCAGTCAATTATGATCAAGGGATCTGACACAGTACTTCCACTTGCACAGGCAGAAGCTGAAGTTTTCATGATGGAAAACCATGAAAGCATCGTATCTATCATCGGTGGTGGATCCGGTGTCGGTATCGCAGCACTCATTGATGGTGAAGTAGACATCGCAATGACATCAAGAGCAATGAAAGAATCAGAGATCGAAAATGCACAGACAAATGGTATCAACCCACTGCAGCAGACAATTGCATGGGATGGTATCTCAGTTGTTGTAAATCCTGAGAACCCTGTATCTGATCTGACATACGAACAGCTCGAGGCGATCTATGTAGGAGATATCTCCAACTGGAATGAAGTCGGTGGCGAAGACCTTGAGATCGTGGTTCTCTCACGTGACAGCAGTTCCGGTACCTACGAGTACTTCAAGGACGAAGTGATGGAAGGAAACGAATACAGAGCTGATGCACTTATCAATCCATCAACCGGAGCGATCATCCAGACCGTCTCACAGAACCCTAATGCTATCGGATATGTCGGTGTCGCTTACCTTGACGAGACAGTAAAGGCACTTGCAGTAGACAAGGGCGAAGGTGCTGAGGAACCAACCTCCGAGAACATTCTCTCAGGTGCATACCCGCTTGCAAGACCACTTTACTTCTACACTGACGGTGAACCAACAGGCCTTGCACTGGAATTCATTGAATTCATATCCAGCGAGACCGGAGAAGAAACAGTATTTGAAGTAGGGTACTTCCCTGCTTAATTTTTTAAAGATCTCCTAAAGGATCAGGGATAAATTATGATGCATAGAAAAAAGAAGGAAAAGGCAATTGAATCCACTCTCTTAATGGTAAGTGGAATTACAGTTGTAGCTCTGTTCCTTCTTTGTTTTTTCCTTTTCAGGGAAGGTTACCTTTTGTTCGGTGACTATTCCATCATATCTTTCCTAACCGAAACTTCCTGGTATCCATCATCATCACCGGCAAAATTCGGTTTGTTGCCGTTATTGACAGGATCATTGATCGTAACAGCCGGTGCTATTATCCTCTCGGTGCCTCTTGGAATTGCTTCTGCGATCTATATATCAGAACTTGCAGACCCGAAGGTAGCACAAATTATCAAACCATTTGTAGAGATCCTCGCAGGCATACCTTCAGTCGTTTACGGTTTCTTCGGACTTATTATAGTGGTCCCGTTGCTACAGGACCTACTAGACCTCCCCACAGGACAGACAGCACTTGCAGGTTCTATCATGCTTGGAATGATGGCACTTCCTACAATTATATCAGTATCAGAGGATGCTATAAATTCAGTTCCCACTGCACTAAAGGAAGGTTCCCTTGCACTTGGAAGTACCAAGTGGCAGACTATTTACAGGGTAGTCTTACCAGCAGCATTGTCAGGAATATCCGCAGCCGTTATGCTTGGTATCGGAAGGGCTATCGGCGAGACCATGACCGTCATGATGGTAACAGGAAATACTGCTATCATACCCGGAATTCCCGAAGGTCTCTTTGATCCGGTAAGGACAATGACCGCAACCATTGCACTTGAAATGGGAGAAGTTCCACAGGGAAGTGATCATTTCCATGCCCTGTTCGCAGTTGGTGCAGTACTTTTCCTAATAACATTCATAATCAATCTTATCGCTGACAGCGTTAAGAAGAAATACAGACTCAAGGAGGCAGCATAATGTTCTTTGGAGCAAAGACATCCGAGAAACTGGCATTTGCCACGCTGAAGCTCTCCATGGCACTAGTACTCGCTTTTGTATCGGTCCTTGTGGTCTACATTACTGTCAACGGCTACAGCGTGCTCAGCCTTGATTTCATAACCCAGATGCCAATGAAAAGAATGACCGAGGGAGGCATTTACCCGGCAATTGTGGGAAGTCTCATGCTTATCGGACTTTCAATGGCCTTTGCAATTCCACTTGGCATACTCTCGGCAGTTTACCTTAATGAATATTCAACTCCGGGACGTACTTCCTGGGCAATTGAGATGGCGATCAACAACCTTGCAGGTACACCATCAGTAGTGTTCGGCCTTTTCGGACTGGCATTGTTCGTCAAGTACTTCGGATTCGGAGCGTCCATCCTGTCAGCATCCCTGACATTGGCCTTGCTGATCCTGCCCGTGATAATCCGTGCAAGCAAGGAAGCACTGATGACAGTACCACAGGAGTACAGGGAAGCTTCCCTCGCACTGGGTGTTACCAAATGGCAGACCACAAGAAAGGTAATTCTTCCTGCAGCGATCCCCGGAATGATGACAGGCATAATCCTGAGTATCGGCAGGGTTGCAGGTGAAACAGCACCGATCCTGCTTACAGGAGCAGCATACTTCTTACCAAGAATACCGGATTCGGTATTCTCCCAGTTCATGGCATTGCCATACCACCTTTTCGTACTGGCGACCTCAGGTACGAACATCACACAGACAAGACCGATCCAGTATGGAACAGCACTGATACTGCTCTTGATAGTTGTTTTCATGAACAGCATTGCAGTAGTGATAAGAAGACATTACCGGAACAAACTGAACAGGTAAAAGAGAATTCAAGGATGATCCTATGTCTAAAAATGAAATTAATACGAATATCAATATTAAAGACCTTAATCTCTGGTACGGTGAAAAACACGCACTTAAAGATATTTCACTTGACATACCGGAGAAAAGCGTTACTGCATTAATAGGGCCTTCAGGCTGTGGGAAATCAACATTCCTCAGATGCCTGAACCGCATGAACGACCTGGTAAAATCATGCAGGATAGAAGGAGAAGTACTTGTTGATGATGAGAACATCTATGAAAAGGACGTTGATGTCGTCGACCTGAGGAAAAAGGTTGGAATGGTCTTCCAGAAGCCAAACCCTTTCCCCATGTCGATCTATGATAACATCGCCTATGGTCCGAAGATCCATGGTTGTTCAAAATCCGAGACAAATGAAAGGGTACACAAAGCACTCGATGATGCTGCCCTTATGGAAGAGGTTCAGGAGAGACTTGGTGACCAGGCATTTGCACTTAGTGGCGGACAGCAGCAAAGGTTGTGCATTGCAAGAACACTTGCAGTCAAGCCGGAAATAATCCTGTTCGACGAACCATGCAGTGCTCTTGATCCTATTTCCACTTCCAAGATCGAGGACCTTATCCTTGAGCTTAAGAAGGACTATACTATCGTGATCGTTACACATAATATGCAACAGGCAGCACGTATTTCTGACTACACTGCCTTTTTCCTTCTCGGGGAACTGGTAGAGTTCGGAAAGACAAAGAACATATTTGAGAATCCACAGGTCAAAAGTACTGAGGACTATATTACAGGAAGGTTCGGGTGATCATATGGTGAGAGAAAGATACATTGAGAGACTTGATTACTTAAAATCAGAGATAGAAGAGATGGGAAAGGTATCCGGAGAAATGCTGGCCAGTTCAATAAAAGCTCTGGAAACCCTTGATATAGAACTCTCAGAAAAGGTTATTGAAATGGATACAGCCGTCGATAATTATGAATATGATGTCGAAAAGGCTACAGCCCACTTACTTGCCCTTCAGCAGCCAATGGCCGGTGACCTCCGCCTGATAACAGCCTCTTACAAGATCGCCATCGACCTTGAGAGAATGAGCGATTTTGCAGTCAATATTGCAGAGCTTGTCAAGAAGATCGAGGGAGAAAATTCGATTCCGTTGTCCGAAATAACCACCATTGCATCCATCACCCAGAATATGCTCACTAATTCCATCAAAGCCTACGCAGAAGCAGATGCTGAACTTGCAAAAGCAACAGCTGCAGAGGATGAGAAGGTCGATAAGCTATTCTATTCCACATGGGAAAAGATGGTTAATATGATGATAGATGATGCGATCCTTATTCCAAATGCTGTTGACCTGATATTCGTCCTCAGGTATCTAGAACGTATCGCAGACCACGCATGCAATATCTGTGAAAGTGTGGTTTATATGGTCACAAACCAGAGACCAAACCTTAATTGAAAGGTTGAAGTGCTTAAAAGGTTGAACGGTTAAAAGTTGATAGGGTTCTTTGAACCTTATTAACATCATTTTTTCAATTCAATTCAATTTATTATCATTTAATTCGTTTCTTCTCACTCAAAATAACGACATGAATCCCCATCGCATCGAATAACACTTCCCTTTACCTTTCCCTCAATGATTTCGAGTTCTATCGCACTGGGTTCAACAATTACAGATAGTTCACACTTCCCGGAGAGAGCAGAAGTACCTCACAATCCTTGATGATCGGATGCTGCAGCACACTTATCATACCCCTAAATAGCTCAACAGCTGACATGGAGACCTTTTTTGCAAGTGGGATTGCCAATGTCCCGCGTCCGGCACCAACATCAAGCACTCGGGAATCCGGAGAGATCAAAATTCCACTTATGGTCTTTTCAATCCGTTCTCCACTGTTTGCCCCGGACATCGCCCAGAAGCGCTTTGCATTCTATTTTTCCTCTCATACAAAAGCACAATCTACATTACTGTGCGATTCTACCTGCTTCAACATCTGGGGTTTCCAGATCTCATTCAAGTTTATTAAATTTTCATTCATGGTTAGTCCTCATATCGTTCCAATACCTTATTGCGTCCATATCCAAGGATAAAAACCGTCAGTGAAAAACATTCATAATCTGTATGCCAAAAAATGTTGAAATCCATATCAAATTTCAGTTGATATGGATTTGAGAATTTAACTGCAGGTTGGGCACCCCTCGACCGTCCAGTCCATCCACTGGGCTGAGCGCAACTCTTTTGCAGTATCGCGGTCAACACCATAGACGTTCTGGTAGAAGTCTAACAGCCACTCAGCAAGGTTAATATCCTCAAAGTGCTCCGGATATGTTCCCTTTGCAATCACCATTACATCAATCGGGTATTCAAGCCGTTTTGCACAGTTGCACGGTGACCACGGTAATGCTACAACCCGTCTGTTCTTCACGGCGCTAAGTTCCTGCAGATTCTGGTAGTAAGGTGCCTCATAAAGTTCCAGTGGCGGGTGATATCCAGATGCAGTGCAAAGCACAATCACATCAGGATCCAATGCCAACACGTGCTCGGCACTTACAGTCTTGAAGTACCCTGATTCCTGGAACCCATTTTTCGCATGAGCAATGTCCTGAATAAAGAACGACTCGATTGTATCAAGACCAAAGATTTGACCTGCACCACCATCACCCCGGGCTTTAGGCGATGCTCCAAAAATCAGCACATCAGGTTTTTCTTCATCGGGAATATCTTTTGTCCTTTCATTTATAAGATTAGTCTGGCTTTCAAGATATCCTGCGAGTTTGGTAGTTTCGGCCTCTTTGCCAAAGACCTGACCGATGATGCAAATTTCATCCGAGATGGTGGTAACATCCGGATCATCATAGCAATTTGATCCATATAAAACGACCAGCGGTATTCCAAGAGATTCGATCGTTTCGATGCTCTTTTGTGTGCTTTCATCATCAATGAAACGCAGTGAGCAGCTACCAAGGCGTACGATCACCACATCAGGATCAAGGCTTGCAAGTGTTTCGTAGTTCACCGCAGAACCGGACTTTGCAAAGCAAGGAAGGTCCACGATCCCGGGGTTCAGATAGGTAACCGGATTCATCCCATCCTCATAGATAAATGTCTCCCCACCGACGGTTTCGTAGGCGTATTTAAAGTTCCGTTGAAGACAGCTTGACCCCACACCCACAAGAGTATCTTGGACTCCAATCGAAGTCATAACCCCTTCAATCATTCCATCGCTGATCGTGGCCACCTTTTCAATCTCTATTGGTACCTGCACAGCAACTCCGCGACTATCGACAACTGTTCGGTACTTCTCGTGAGATACTGCGGAATCTTCACTAGCATTCCCCACACATCCTGCACTCAGCAGGACGCTCAACAATACAGTAACAAAAACGCAATATTGTAAATTGGATTTCATATTTATGTCCTCTTTTTTGATATAATGCATAAATAAATTCGAGTGATCAATCGTCTGCCTGTTGTTCCCACCAGATCTTCACAGAAGTATATGATTCATTCAAAAAAAGGGAATCATCATCCTTTTCAAGAACGTCTTCAAGGTAACTCTTAAGAACCGATTCCTGATGTTCTGTAGTGATATTGTAGTAGGATTTGAAATGTCCAATCGCCTCTTCAATAGACTTAAAACGGTTGAAATGGTCACGCGGAGAGACCTCTATATGGGGATATATGCCCATATTGTAGAGCACATTGTAGATCACATCGCATTTTGGTCCAGGATGATAATCACTCGCATGAAGGGAAGGCCAAAGCGCCTTGTAATGGGTTCCCCAGGAAGGTTCTCCGGCAAACCAGAATAAATAGACATATCTCGAGGAGACGTCTGTCATCTTCTTGATCGATTCCCTGATATCAGGCATACCTAAGGACTAAGAGGCTATGACCACATCATAGGGCCCTTCAAGATCCTGTTCAACATTCACATCCTCCCACCGCTTCTGAACACAGGTGATATTATCGGCCTCATACTCTGCGATGTTGTTCTGCAGCACACCCGCCATCCCTTCGGAGGGTTCTACTGCAGTTACATGCATTGCCTGAGTGGATAGTGGAATCGTAAGTGTTCCCGGCCCGGCACCAATATCCAGTATTCGGGAATCCGGAGTGAGTGCAAGTCCCTCGATGGTCTGCTGTGTTTGTTCTTTGTTATTCTGCGTCGCATTCCAGTATTGTGTTGCACTTTCCTTGTTATCCCATACACGGGCACACTCAACGGCACACTTCGATTCAATGTTCTTTAGCATTTGATTTTTCCAGACTTTATTCCAATCAATCGTATTTTCATCCATAGTAATTCATCCGTTTATTCTACATCTCTCCGAAGCGATGACATCTGTCTTGACATCCCATTTTTCTTTTTGACTGCCACATCACGGGGCAATACCATTTTGGTCCCATCCAGACTCCTGACTGTGCACATACTCTGGTAGATCTCATCGAGGACGGGCTCTGTGATCACATGGCAGGGATGACCCTGCCCAATTATCCCATTTTTATTCATAACCACCACATCGTCGCAGAACCACGAGACATGATTCGGATTGTGACTGCACGCAAGAATGGTAATTCCCTGATCAGCCACCTTGCGTAGTAGCTTCCAGATTTTCAACTGGTTGCTAAAATCAAGGGCAGAAGTAGGTTCGTCAAGGAACATCAATTTTGTCTCCTGGGCTATTGCCCGTGCTATCAACACCATCTGACGCTGTCCGCCTGACAACTCGTTATAAGGTTGTTCTGCAAGATGGGAGATCTCCAGCAATTCAAGTGCATCCAGTGCTTTTTCTTTATCGGCACGTTTGACGCCAAAAAAGCCTCCAAGATGTGGTGTTCTTCCCATCAATACAACTTCCTTTACCAGATATGGAAAGGGGGGTTTATGCTCCTGAGGAACGTACGCCACTACTTTGGCCATATCCTCGATCCTGCACTCATTGATGTCCACACCATCCATGGTCACGGAACCCTTATGGAACTTTAGGAATTTCATGCAGCATTTGAAAAGTGTGGTCTTTCCGCATCCGTTTGGACCAAATAACCCACAGAGCTGTCCTTCTTCAACATCAAAAGAGATGTCTTTAAGGATCTGAGTCGATCCATAGTTAAAATGAATATCTTTTACCTGTAGCATGAGAATCACCCAAGTAACGAACGTCCTTTGTTTCTCAAAAGATAGCAAAGATATGGTGCACCCACAATTGATGTGATGATCCCGACTGGAATCTCGGAAGTGGTGAGCGTACGTGCCAGTGTATCACAGACAATAAGATATATCCCGCCAAGCATTGCCGCAGAAGGTATCACAAATCTGTGATCAGGACCAAGGATCATTCGCGTTGCGTGGGGCATCATAAGACCAACCCACGCGATTATTCCAACAGTTGAAACCGCAACAGCTGTAACAAGTGTTGCAAGTGCGACCACGATCATCTTGGATTTCTCCGGGTTAATACCCAGTGCCCGGGCTTCTTCATCCCCCATTGAGAGAATATTCAGTTTCCAGCCATACATCCACAGTACCAGAAAAGACAGACCCACAATTGGTGCGATAATAACAACGTCATTCCAGGTAGCATAGTAGAAACCACCCATCAACCAGAAGACGATCTCACGTAATGAGGAATCATTAGCCGTATATTTTAGGAGGGATACCAGTGCTGAAAAAATAGAACCAATGATAACACCTCCAAGTATGAGAGTGATGATCGGGGTCTGACCTCGCGTTCTCGCCAGCATATAAGCGGCCATAACTGCAAGTGAGGCAAAAACAAAGGCCGATATCTGGATAGACTGAAATATATGGGGATAAACAATTGCCAGAGCCGCTCCGAACGCCGCCCCGGAGGAAACACCGAGAATATAGGGTTCAACCAGGGGATTCCTGAAACATCCCTGGAAGACCGCACCAGATGTTGCAAGGGCAGCACCTACTATAATAGCTAACAAAACTCTTGGTAACCGTATGTTCCATATTATGGTATTATGTAGTTTATTGATGCTGGATGCATCCTGAAAGGGACTGAGGTTAGCGATGATAGTTGCATATACATCTACAAAGGAGATATTATATGCACCAAGTACCATGGCGATGACTGCTGCAAGGCCCAGCACTGCAAAAAGAATGAAAAGGATTAAGAACTTTCTCATATCCGAGAAACCCGTTACATCCTGATTTGTTATCCGTTCCAGGATATTAATGCATTTTAATCTTTCAAACATTGTCAACTTCCTTTATCGGCATCTATTATTGCACATTAGTGCCTTCTTTTGGAAAAGAAAAAGACCGCAAGAAGTCCTGAGATTTTTGGGAGAATGATAAATCAAGTGAGAATCTGCGAATCTTAAATAATGATGCAGAGCAGACGCCTGCATCAGGACAAGTGATATAAATATCAGCAATGTGAGATTTACCTTTTTAGCTAGTTTAGTCTTAATAGCTCACCCCTCCGGTTTTTAATAATTATACCATAATTAATATCTATTAATAATATTTATTCAATTAATCGTTGTTTTTTGTGTTACTTATTTATTAAAAACTCATACTAAATAGGTATTATATATAATTTGGTATTAACACCGTGACGATGTTAATTTGTAGAAGGGGTATCAGGCAGTAAATATAAATAAATTAGAACAGAAAATAATATGAAATTGTTTACACATACGTATGAATTTGCTCCGCATTCCCATAAACGAAATCGATCTGTAAAGAAGAACTAATATCTCATTTGAGATAGATCATCAAATTCGTTTTTCGATTTGAAAGCGAAATTCTTTTTTTCAGATACCTATATCCACCGACTTACTGTTCAAAGGTAACATTTGAATTCATAGTACACTATGATAAAATAATAGCTCAAACGACTGAAAATGACTATTAAGAGCCTTCGAAGAATTTAAAATCTTGTGTTTACTTTTTTTGTTAAATATGACATCATACTTAAGATCCAATATCATTAGTCATCCATAATATGATGTTACGTAGTAATTTAGTAAAATATACAAAAAAAGAACTTAAATTCCGGGACAGTATATCTCGATTTCAAAGCTCAACCTCCAGAATTCCCCTTTTGATCTCATTGACCTACATATGCACAAACCTTGTGGGTTCCGGCAGTTTTTAACCCCTGAGGCATTTCTGGCAACCTCAAGACAGGTTTCAAGGGATATACTGTGATCGGGGTCAAGAAATAACTGTATAAGAGAAAAATAATTATTAAAAAAAGAGATAATCAAAAAAAAAGAACTTAAGGAATGGATCATTGGAAGATTGCTTTCCAAATATCCATCCTATTCACATTTTCAGCTATTCCGGTATAGCGATGATCTCATTGCTTCCTTAGTCTATATGCGATCGATAGCAAACCAATGATCGCAAATATAGCTTCAAATCCTGGTGTTCTCTTTTCTTCGGCTGGGGCTGAAGCCTCTATAATTTCTTGCAGGTCTTCGTGCATTAGAAGAGAAACACCCAAAAATGCGGGATCATCAGAGTAGTAGGCGTATAGACTGTTCAACAGTTCATTGACTTCTGCATCATCAGATCCTTCGCTCACGACAACTGTGATAAGAGCATATTCTCCACCCCCCCTTATCTCTCCCATTTTTGAAGCAACAGAATCCTCTATTTCTTCAGCTGTCAGCTCGATTTGATCCATGTCATGGGTCATTAGGACAAAGAGATCAACATTGGATGTAATGTTCTCTATAGCTGATCTGTCATAAGCTGCCGGGATTCCTGCAACCAATAATATCTTTCCAGCTGTTTTTTCATGGATGACTTCCAGAAGCTGTTCATTTTCCTGACACACCTGTTCCAGTTCAGCAGGATCGCAGGTTTTCAGGCTTATGTATATGCCATCAAATCCTGCAAGTGATTTCGTGTTGTAATCAAGGACTGCCTCGATCGCCTCAATTGAACTTTCATCAATTCCACCCACGAAATCCTTGTTTTCATCAAGGATCATTGCGTGGACGGTTATGTCATTTTCATGAGCAGACTTTATGAATCTTTCAGAGCTCCAGATATTATTGATGTCCGTTCTAAGGAACACTGTGTTTATGCCACTGTCCTTCAGATCGTTTATAACGGAAATCGATCTGTCATCAGAATAAGGTTCAAAGATAAAGATCGCTTGTTTTCCAGCCTCAGAGGCGGGCATATTAATATCTTTTAAAATCGGCTGAGGGACCTGCATCTCACTTTCCGGCAAGGGCTCTGGCTCTTGCGCAACGACCTCTCCGGGCAGGAAAACGGTTGGCTCCTGTGGCGTATATTTACGTACAAATGCATAATCCACAGCCATATATCCCATATTATTTATGGTGCTGGCTGTAGTTGAATGCAAGTATAATTTCAATTCATTGTCCGGGATATGGTCAATTATAGTTTCATCTTCATTCTCAATGTAATAGGAATAATCCATCCTTGTATCTCTTACTCCGTTCTTGAACCATGAAACGTTTTTGAAATCACCATCCTGATACCATGCAATACCTGATGTATACCATGTCCCCTCCGCAATACCAAGGTCTGTCAGGTCTCTTGATTTGAACTTATCGTCATCCCTGGTCAGAGTCCACGAAACCTTACTCTCATTGGCGAGTTCTGTACGAAGGATAATCCTATTTTCGCTTTCGTCTTGCGGATCACGAAGTCCCTGCTCCAGCACCGGACCTATTGGTTCGGATCCTGTGGTAACCTTCATTCTCTTGACAACGAACATTGAGTTTATCCCAAATGCATCCTTGGAAGTAATTTCCGAAAAATCCGTGGGGTGTTTTATTGGGTTTACCAAACTGAGGATCCCATTGCTAATCTCAATTTCTCCTCCAGCATTTGTATCTGATCTCCAGTTTGCAATGCCCAGGCGCGATTCGACAAAGTCATCAAAGAAATCGAACGTGGAAGCACCATTGCTAATGTCAGTTGCAGCTGGATTTCCATAATGCATTGTCACACCTGTCATTCCATTAGCGGGGATCGAAGGAACCTTGATCCATATAATAGCACTCTCTGATTCAGCATCCCACTCTTCGATCCAATGATACAATTGATTATCGTTTACGGAAAATCTGATATCTGACCCATCCGGGTTTGCTTTTGAGAAATCGAAATTTGAAGAATCCAGCAGAACCTGTATCTGGTAATTGCTTAAATCCTTACCAGAGTTCTCTTCTATTGTCATTTCTTCAGAGTGATTCCAGTCCCCTCCCCCTGTATTGGATAGAGCAAAGCCTGTACTTGTTATTCCGGTCAAAAGAATTATAGAAATTAGCAGAACTAAGATTATTTTTCTTTTCATACAACTCACCTATCTTATTTATTGTTCTGTCTTCATTTATATTATATGTGTTTATTCGAGTTCTGGTTGAAGCCAAGGTCAAAGAACCTCTTTCGAACAGTTCCCTGCTTTTAGCTATACTATGACCTATAACCTGACCGGATGGCCTGCTGCAGTTGTACGTGCCGGCACTTCACCGGAAGGACTGCCCATTGATGTGCAGGTGGTGGCTCGCCCATGGAGAGAAGATGTTGCTCTGGCTGTGATTCAATACATCGAGAAAGTCATGGGCGGGTGGCAACCTCCGCAGCTCTGAGAAGCATGCAGAGAACACTTGAGAGAAATGCTGAAAAAGTTCAAAACTGCAACTTTACTTTGTGTTTTCCCCATCCTGCAACCCTACTTTCCTACATAGTAAGCACTCACCGGGTTTCCGATTATATCAGGAGTGAAATAAAAAGGACTGGATATCCACATAGTCTTTTTTATTTTATTTATAATATTATATGGAATTATTAAAACTTTATTTTTCATAAGATCATCCTTATACCTATTAATTAACAAAAAAAAGCTAATAATAGCTTTAAACAAAGATTTAATTTTTAATAATATTTTAAAATTGATTATTCTAATTTATTTTCTAATTATAAGTTCAAAAAGCTAAATTTAAATTTTAAATCCTTATTTTTCTGATTTTATTTGTTTTTGAAAATAATGGGCTTATTATTACTAATTATAAGCGTAAAAACCTTATTATATCTGTTTTTAATAAAGCAAAGCTCCTATATATGTGTTATATCATTATTAAAACTAATTCTAGTTTTTAATTGATAAAATATTTTCTAAAAATGGAGCTTAAGGATTTTGAACTCTGTTATAATGGTAAAAAAAGCTATTCACTACAATGTGATACAGAACATTCTGCAATACTATGAATGTCCTGATACCTGTAAGGCAGAATGTTGCAGGAATGGACGGGTTCATATATTCGAAGCCGAGTTCAATCTTCTGAAAGAAAATGATCATGAAAGAACAAAGGATATTAGAAGTGATGTTCTTTATCCAGCTCTTTACATTATGAACAATCCATGTTCTTTTCTCAATCAGACTAACAGGTGTGACACCTATGAAAGAAGACCAACTGTTTGTGGTATGTACCCATTCAAAGTGAACAATTCAGGGACATCATTGGGATTACAACCATGTCCATTGGGTTTTATGATCATCAAAGACATATCATCATGGGCAACAGACACAATATCGAAAGCAGACATTACTGCTGCTGAAAAAGTTGAAAAACTGATGCAATGGGAGATAAGCCTTGAGTCTTATGCAATAGAGGCCTCAGAATTTCATTCCAGAGAGTCCCTGCAAGAAATGCAGATACCTTACGATGAACTTGAGATGCTATCCATGTTCCTGCTATCTAAAAATGCATTGAAGAAGGTCCCTGATATATCCGATGTACAGGAGAAACATTGTTCAATATAAGATGATCAATATTCCTTCCCCGATATTTTAGCATGAAAGATGCTTACAGGCAAGTCATCTAAGATCAAGAAACGTTCAGGTTCATTGTTGATCTTGCTGTTATGAACCTGATTGAGAAGGGAGCTGTGGATAATAAGGACTTTATCAGAACTGAGAGCTTTTCATTGAGGCTTAGACCAACAGGAGCAAGGAAGGTTACTGCTGAGTTCAACAATATGATGAACGGTAAGGTTGAGTACAGGAAAAAGAATAGTTCTTGGGGATCTATCCTGTTACTCAAGGCAAGGGAGTTAAGCCATCATCTTGTTGGGAAGAGGAAAGCTGTTGAGTTTATGAAACCTGTTTATGTGGCTGAAAGGCATGATACTGATCTGTTGAGGAAGAAGATCATTGATATGTCCTACACTGAATGGAAGGATATGGGTTTCTCTAAAGGTACTTTGCATTACATGAAGCAGAACGCTAAAGCTGATAAGCCTTTTACTCTCAATGCTCATGTAAGAGAAAGAGAAGAAATGTGGGAACAGAGTGTTAAAGTATTACATGAAGTTAAACTGAGCTATGTTGGTAATGGTAAGTAACAATTATTAAAAGTGATCTAAAATGACAACTCAAGATATTCAGATTAGAGAAGCAAAAGAATCCGATTTTGCTGCTGTAATGCAAGTAGAAAAAGAAGCCTTTGGCTATGAGAAGGAAGCAATTTTAGTATCTCAACTTCTTGAAGACAAAAGTGCAACACCAGTATTATCTTTACTGGCTTTCAACGAAGATGAAGCAGTCGGACATATTTTGTTTACAAAAGCAACTTTAGATGGAAAAGCATCTCCGTTAATTTATCTTCTTGCACCTCTGGCAATTAAACCACAACATCAAAAACAAGGAATCGGTGGAATGTTAATTAATGAAGGGTTGAAGAAATTGAAAGGGATTGGTGCTGAAATGGTATTTGTTCTCGGACATGAAAGTTATTATCCAAAGTACGGATTTAAGCAGGATGCCGGAAGTATGGGTTTTGCTGCACCTTATCCAATTCCTGAAGAGCATGCAGGTGCATGGATGGTCTATCATTTGAGTTCAGAATCTGTTGATGGAGTTAAGGGAAGAGTTGTATGTGCAGATGCTTTGAATAAACCAGAGCATTGGAGAGAGTGAAAGACTAATCCTATGATGAATGGGAAGGTTGAGTACAGGAAGAAGAATAGTTCATGGGGAACTGTCCTGTTGCTGAAGGCAAGGGAGTTAGCTCAATATCTTGTAGGTAAGAGGAAGACAATTGACTTCAGCAAGCCTGTTTATGTTGTTGAAAGGGATGATTCAGATGATATGAGGAAGAAGATCCTTGCCATGCCTTATGATGAATGGAAGAAAATGGGTTTCTCTAAAGGTACTTTACATTACATGAAACAGAATGCTGAAGCAGATAAACCGTTTAGTTTGAATGCACATGTGAAAGAGAGATTAGAGAGTTGGGGAGAGTGCTGTTAATGGATGCTAATACAGAAACATCAGATTATTGTCTTTCTATTATTTGATATGTTTCAATTTCCTCAAATGAAACGAATCCCAATTTCTTGTATATTTTCTCACCCATCAAAGAAGCATGCAAAACACAATATTCATTTTTGTTGGTTTTAGCTTCCATAATTAATTTTTCAGTAATCTTAGTTCCAATTCCCTGCCCTCTTCCTTTAGGAATAGTTCCGATCATATGAAACCCTGCAATATTATTAGAATCAAAAAAAACGATCCCACACCCGAGATATTCACCATTTTTTGTATAATTAAACATTCTTACCTTAGATGCGTCTTTACTTATTAAATAAATAATATCTCCATCGACCCTAGTACCAAATGCTTCTGAAGCCGTTTCAGCAAAACTAAAGGCGTTTTCTCTTGATCTAACTTGATGAATGTTTTCATCCATCTCAAAGGTTGCTTCTACCATTTTCAACTCCAGAGCCATATTCATCTGTCTGAAAAGCAATTCAACCTGAGAATGATTCTCTAAATCATTTGTTTTTGGAATCGTAATAATGTTTGGCAACAACTTTTTTTGACTCAGATCAATAATCTCTGAGATAATTTCTTTTTTAGGTGAAACCGAAAATACTCTATTAGGATAATCGGAATTAATTAGTGAAATTGAACTGTAATTTTTATTTTCATCTAATTTGTCCGTTTTTTCTCCAATATAAGTCCAAAATTCATATAGATTATTCAATATTTCGTCATTCATCTTAATTTTCATTTTTAGTTCACTGAATCTAATCTATAATTAATTTTTGGCAACCGAGAAAGGCTAATAAAATCAAGCGTTTTAGACTAAAAGCGTTGAATTTTTTTTGTTTACTAACTTTGAAATACTCAATTTTAAAGATAAAATGAAATTAACTAAAAATTTTAAAAGTTCGGTTTTTTACACTTACCTATATCCCCAACTTTCTATGCGAGAGGGAAGATTCGAACCTATTGTAAATCAAAAATTTCTAAGAGTGGTCTTTTTAGATATTCTATATAACAAAAAATAATTCATGAATCATGAATCAGACCACCAAAAAAGCAATCCAAGGTCCCTATTCTTCACTTATACAAAACACAATCAGCCCTGACATAGATAACCGAAACCCCATTTATAGAAAGCTTATCCCTCACAAGCCCTTCGAGTTCCTTTATCCTGTCACCAGCAAGTTCCGGATCATTGAACTCAAAGACAGTGACATCATCACATAGAGCCTTTACAGCCCCCGTAAGGTCAGGTGTAGACTGGCCACCCGTCATTGCTGCTGTCCTGTTGTCAAGTACCATAACCAGCACGTCACGTCCAGTCTCGACAGCATTTATCAGACCTACGATGCCGGAATGTGAAAGTCCGAAATCACCTATGACAGCAACGGACTTCTTATCGAAACCTATGGCTGTGGAAATAGCGGCACCGAGTGCAAAGCCTACATCAACGGCTTCAAGGGGTGCAGGGGCACTGCGTATGGAGCAGCCCATGTCGCCTGCTATCAGAATGTTCAGGTCGTGAAGCATTCTGTAGACCGGCAGGAAAAGACAGTCCTCGCACAAAGAACGGGAACCTCTTCCCTTGATAGTTTCAATGAAAGTATATTCAGTTACCTTATCTTTATCGAAGTTCTCGATTGCAAGAGCGATCTGCTCTTTTTCAATGCGACCATAGGGGAGATGTCCGGTCATCTTTCCCAACACGTTCCCACAGATACTGATGTGAGATTCGATGAAGGCTTCACTTTCCTCAACAACGAGAACCTTTTCATGGTCGGATATGAAATCCCTTAATTTCCTGAGAGGAAGCGGGCATACGACATTAAGTGAAAGATGTGAGACCTCAAGCTGTTTTTCGGACAATAGTTCATCCACGAGCAAAGAGGGATAGCCGGAAGAGATAATTCCGATCTTGCTTGTTTTACTGGCTTTAACGGATCGGGTCAGTGGACTGTTCTCTGCTTCATCCACAAGCAACGGCTGCACATTTATGTGAAAATGCTGGTGCTTGCCACGCATTGTCAGCTTCCAGATCGACCTGTCAAATGTGGCTTTTGCTTCGGTCCCTGTTTTAATATCATCCGATCTTGTAACAGTTCCAATGGTTTTTTCCAGACGGTCGGTTATCCTGACTATAACAGGTGTCTTTGTACTTTCAGAGAGCTCAAAAGCCCTGATAAGTGAACTGTATGTAGCATCCGGATTCGACGGGTCGAACACGGCGACCTCCGCCACCTCGCCATACCATCGCGAGTCCTGCTCATTCTGGGATGCCCTGACCCCCGGATCATCTCCTGCTACGATCACTACCCCGGCACCAATTGTGTGAGTAACAGCTGTAACAAGGGGGTCGGAAAGGACGTTCATACCCACGTGCTTTGTGAGCACAAGAGATCGTTTGCCTGAGACCGAAGCACCCAGTGCTGCCTCCAGGGCAACCTTCTCATTCGTCATCCAGAGCGTGGGAATGTCAGATGCGAGGTTCTTCTCAAAATAGTTCATTACGGCAGTGACAGGAAATCCGGCAACTCCCGTGACCAGCTCCACTTTGCTGTCGATCAATGCAAAATAGAGTGCTTCAAGCCCTGTGATCTCTGAAATTCCGATCTCACTGCCAGTTTGGTTCATAACTTTTCTTCCAGGTCTACCGATTCGTCAGGTCGTGCGAACCATGCCAGTGATGCAAGAGCACCGATGACACCGTTGCCATCAAGCCAGATATCAACGCCGTTCTTCTCCGCATGTTCCATGGCGATATCCTTAGTAAGCTCCCCACTGCGGCACATGGTGCTGTATTCCTCCATCTTAGAGGCTTCAAAGGATGATAGTACGACCATTCCAGTCTCATCGGAAACACTGTATTTGAGAAGTGCAGCCTTCAGGTCTTCCAGAAGCTCCTGCTTTGCTTCCTTGCTGACACAACCAAACTCCAGCACAGTGGAAACACAGTTCTGCGTCTTTGCTGATACCGGGAAAAGCTGTACAAGTGAATGTGAAAGATAGACGGATTCGTTGCAGTTCAGCGCCGTTGCAATGTTGTGTGTCATTGACCATGTGGCACCCTCTTCCTTGGTGTCGGTATCATCTATGCCAATAAGGACACGCTCACGCCTTGGAACCACGATGGTGCCTTTGGCAGCTTTTCCGCCACCGGATTCACTAACGTCGTAGCGCAATACTCCCTGTGCAAATGCCCTGCATTTAGTAGCACCAACGCCACCACCACCAAGACCTGCATAGGTTATTGATACTTCATCACCTTCGACCACAACGGACTCGATTCCTGCAGCAGCCACAGATGGCTGAAGTGTAAGGTCACATACTCCGGTGTCCACAAGATAGCGGGTCATGTTCCCCACAGCACGTGCCTGCTGTATCAGGGGTGACCTTGCATAATGAAAACGTGACCATGCAGCCCCACTATAGCAATTGGTATGCTCAATTATCTCTGCGTTCTTATTATCCTCATCGCAGACTACATATATGCCCCTGTAAGGGATTGTGTAGGGGTCTGTTAGTTCTACTTCTGTCATCTGAATTGATAATTACAGGTGATGGTTTAAAAGTTTTGTTAAAAGGGTGCTTTGTTCGGGAAATAAAGTAGTTATTGGACAACAACATGAATTTTTGGACGAAATCATTATTATTCGGTCAAAAAGTAAAAAAGCCAATTCCCCTCACTTTAATTCCCATCCTCACAACAGTCTTTCAATTAACCCAGTTGTATTTCATTCACTTCTCATAAACACAAATGCAATTCCCAACATGATTAAGGTCAGCGAGGGACTAATAAATGGCATCTCGGCAATTTCCCTATCGTGATCTAGTTGATAACGGTGTTATTATCAAAAAAACAATTGCTATTGCAAGATAAAATCTGATGCATCATTTCATTTGGATCTATCCCCACATCCAACATTGATAATATATTTCAATGATATCATATATCAGAACATCGTATAAATGTATTAACTGTAAGGATGTGGATTTTGCTCAAAAACTAATTTCATCTAAAAATTATCGAAATCTGACATTTCACATAGAATTATCTAAAGAAACTGTAAAGAATATTCCCTATTTTTAGCGATTTAACCATATTTTTATAGATGTTATGCATTCTACCCCATACCTTTTGGAGTGGAACTATGAATACACAAAAATTAACAGTTATTTTACTAATATCATTTCTCCTACTCTTTTCTGCGGGATGTATTGGTGAAGAACTTACAGCCGAGCAGATAGCTGAGGAATACAAACAAAAGCAAGCAAGCGTTGAGGACTATTCTGCTACTATTAACACGACGGCATATTTGGGTGAGCAGGAAATCACATCCATTTCTTCAATTTCCCAAAAGATGCCCGATAAGATGAAAACTACTATAATAAAAGCCGAACAGGGTGAAGGCATGGTTATGGTTTCCAACGGGAAAACAATGTGGACATATAATCCAGATCAGAATTCTGTGATGGTTATGGAGATGGATCCCGAAAATACTTTTGATGCCAGCCAGATGGAATATAATAGTCTAATACAGGATCTTCTGGATGATAGTGATCTTACATTCGATGGAATGGACAATGTTGCTGGCAGAAGCAGTTATGTAATATTTGCAAGACCAAATGATAACACAACATCTACCTTTGTCGTTGATACGAAAGCATGGATCGATAAGGAAACATGGATGCCCCTTAAATTTGAGATCTATGATGAAGAAGGAAATCTCCTGATCGTTACCGAATACAGAGATTTTGAGTTAAACACAGGCATTCCTGATTCAGAATTCGAATTCGAGATACCTGAAGAAGCTGAAGTTATCAATTTCGATGAAACTGATATGGTTCCTGAGGAAATGACTCTTGAAGAAGCACAGGAGCTATCTGAGTGCGATATATTGATACCTTCGTACCTTCCTGAGGGGTATGAGTTTGAAAGTGCAATGGTCAGCAATCAATCAAGATATTATAATGGAATACAGGAGATCATTACCATACTCTATAAGAAAGATGTGCCATACCTCACCATCCATGAAACCTTCTATGACGAAGAACCCCTTGAACCGATGACAACAAATAGCGAGATCGTTGATATTAATGGCCACGAAGGACACCTTAATTTTCTGGGCCATGATGAATATTTTGCTACCCTTTCATGGAATGCAGGAAAAGCAACCATTACTATAACCAGCACATTAGGACGTGAAGAAACAATAAAGGTCGCGAAATCAATGGAATGAGGAGCTCAACTCCTCATATTCTATTTTTGGATAAATATCCATTGATAGAAGAGCTGGAGGAAGCTGAAAGCCATAAGTAAATCAGTAACAGCCATAGTACTCATAGAAATGTTGCTTATTGGAATGGCATTCTTGTCCGTACTTAAAAAGCAAAAACGATTGAACCAAACAACTTCTTTTTTCGGTCAACAACACGAATTTTCGGACAGAATCATGAATATTCGGACAAAGAATTGACAGTTGAAAGTGCATGAAATTAGGTGAAAAACTAAAAGGTGTAAAAAGATGAGTAGAAATATTATTTTGTATATTGCAATGAGTCTGGATGGTTACATCGCACGAAAGAACGGAGATGTTGATTGGCTGGAAGGTGATGGCTCTGAACCTGATGCGAATATTGGTTATGATGAATTCTATGGAACTATTGATACATTGATCATGGGTCGGAAGACATACGACCAGATACTTACTTTCGGAGAATATCCGTACAAGGGGACCAGAGGATATGTTTACACATCAGAAAAAAGGGACAAAAATGAAGATGTTGAATTCACTGATGAAAATGCCGAAGATCTCATTGGAAAACTAAAACGAGAGACCGGAAAAGATGTCTGGTTAATAGGCGGCGCAGGACTCATTGATGCTTTCATAAAGAAAGAACTGATCGATGAATACTTCATTTCTGTTATCCCCTGTATCCTGGGAGAAGGTATCTCTCTTTTCAAAGACAACAATCCTGAGATCAAGCTGAAATTGTTAAAGAATGAAACTGTGAATGGAATTGCAATGCTCCATTATACAAAAAGATAAGCGATATTCATATGGATCAGTTCATTGAAATTAAGGGGACAAAATAAATAAAACAAATCAGAGATACATCATATATTTATGAATAGTACATATAATTAAATATTGAATGATGGATTTAGCAACAATGGAACTTAAACTTTCTACGGAAAAAAGAACAGAATATACAGATAGAATTAAAGATGTTATCAAAGATCCATCTTATTCCATATTTGTTATCCTGGGATTTCCATTCATACTTGCATTGATAGGAGGACTGTTCGACCCATTTTCTATGTTCGTTATACTGGTTGGACCAATTATTACATTGGCTTGCTATGCCTACTACACAGGAAACAAACTGTCTTCTGCAATGTTAGGACTAGTGGTAATTCCACTTATGTTCTTTTATGCCGGACCCATCGGTGCAATTGTTGATTTCCAACTCTCACGACTTGACAGGTATTTTGAATGGACATACATATTTGATATTATTGATGATTTCTGGAAGTATTCGCTTGCCCATTCACTAATAGGCTTCCTAATTGCATTCCGAAAAATACCATACCTGTTACTTGCATTGCTTATCTTTGTGCTACAGCTTATGGAACTTCTCAGCCACGTCGATTGAAAATAGTACCGATATCCCCTTATATTTGATTAAATACTGATTGACGAAATATCAACTGATAAAACCTTCTTCCTTCAAACTGACATACCTGCCATCCCCGATTATCACGTGGTCAAGCACATTGATCCCGAGGATCTTCCCGCCCTCCACAAGCTTTTCAGTAACAGCAATATCCTCCCTGCTTGGTGAAGGATCTCCAGATGGGTGGTTATGGGTCAATATAACAGATGCTGATGATTCCATCAGTGCCGACTTGAACACCTCGCGCGGGTGGACGATATTTGCATTCAAGCTGCCTACGGATACGACCTCTTCCCGAAGGATCTGGTTCTTGGTGTCAAGGTAGAGAGCAGTGAGAATTTCCTTTTTGAGCTCCCTGTGTTTTGGATAAAGGAGTGAATAGACATCACCGGCTGATCGTATCTTCCGTTTGGGATCATCCATGAAGACCTCCAGCTTTCTTGCAAGTTCAAAGACAGCAGCTATCTGAGTGGCCTTTGCAGGCCCGATACCACGCATCTTTGTTAACTGGCTGATGTTTGCCTGGCTGAGCTGCTTCAGGTTGTATTCAGAAAGTATGCGTGCACACATGTTCAGGACGTTCTCATCCTTTGAACCTGTGCGAAGGATAATTGACAGTAGTTCTGCATTGGAAAGTGAACCGGGGCCATGCTTTAACAGGCGTTCCCTGGGACGTTCCTCTTCAGGCATATCATGTATCCGCACTTTGTTGTCAGGCATATGGAGGTATAATATAGAAGATTAATATAAAGCATCCGAAATTTAAGTATCCATATTATATTTTTATGAGGAACTATATAATGACATGATCTTATTAAAAAATATTTTCAGTCCTGAAAAGAAAGTATAGAAAAAGTTTCTGTGCAAGAAAGTAAAGAAATCAAGTGAAATAAGTGAAGTTCAAGACGTTAACACACAATCTTGACAAGTATGTTAAGATTGTATGTTTGGTATGGTTGAGTATTTCTACAAAGACACTTTTAGTAGTAGTTTATAAATAATAATAACTATATTTTTATATAGCTTTTAATCGGTGGTAGATATGAGCTTAAACTATACAAATTTGAAAATATGTAGGGTATTGATAATTCTAACTCTTTCTATAACGCTTTTTACTTCGATGATATTGGTTGCCTCGGCAGCTACAACTTATGAATTTCAGGATCCTCACGGGGAATATACTTTCAAATTCACCTTTCCAAATGGGGATGTAGTAGGTTGTGACCCTGTGTATCATGTTGATGGCAGGGGTGATTATGTCAAACTTTCAGTTGATAGCACTCCGGAAAATAAGCAGTCGGGTGTTTATACTATAATTGAAGTTGAAGGAGTAGATACTAAAGGATGGTCACTCCTCAAACGAAGCTACCCTATAAAGAGAACATATAATTCAACTAATGAATTCATGTTGTCCTATATCTTAGACTCAGATTATGATAACCTTAAATACGCTACTAGCAATTTTTATTCCGTACAAGTGTCGAGTAGACAGTCTCGAGATCTTAGATATCTAACTTTCTTTTTAATGGCTGTAGAAGATGATGAAGATGATTTCTTTATTGTTCCGGCATATGAAGAGATCGAATGTGGCGAAACAATTGATTTCACTCTGAAAAAAGAGAGAAATGGCATCTATTCAGACGTAGATGATAGTGATGTCGAATGGATTGTTAGACAATCCCGATCACTTAGTGATTTTAGAAGTGTAACTATAGGAACAATAGATAATGCAGGCCTTTTAAACTCCAATGGTGGTGTTTTTACTTCCGAAGAGATCGGTACCTGCTCTGTTTTTGCCAGAATGGGTGGGGAAATAAAAGCCGAAGCTGAAGTAAATGTAATATGTCCTTGTGACGAGGAAGCAGATATTGAGGAAGTTATTCGCCTCTACCAGCTTCGCATTTCTGAAGGCCCATATCACAGGGATCTTAAAGCAGGAAAAGTATGGTCAAGTTTCATAGGTCTTCAACCGGGTACCGCTACAAACCTTTATGCTAACTTAAATGATGAATATGGAGAATTTACCTGTGGATCATATCAAGATAAAGTATTGAGATTTCTGAGTAAAATGCAGTCAAATCCCGAAGAATGTCATCTTTTGAACGGATATGATTTCGGGCCCATAGAAGGATCATACAGTGCACACCATGCAACCGTTGTATATCCCAAAGGAACTGACTGGAAAAAGACCGGGATAGTCTTTGATCCATGGCCTCAACAGAAACCGGAGGTAATGTCCATTAGCGAATGGGAAAAAACCTTCTCACCGATCGCGGGTGACACTTCTCCAGGATCCAGACATAAATATAATACTACAAAAGACCCAAATGATTACCAATATGCTGCATGGACCGCAGCCGGTGACCTGGCTCAGGAAACAAGTGACCTGATTGGGGATGTAGGTGCATTAGTGGGCTTTGGCCAATGTCCGGTAAACATTTTGATCACTGACAGTAATGGTCGTCAGATGGGTGCTATTGATGATAGCAACATGGTTTTTGATATTCCGGATGCTTTCATTACGAGGATGGGCGATGGAGAAGGAGGCTATTCATGGTATTTCATTCTCCCGAATACAGGTGAATATGATGTTGACATTACAGCATTTGATGATGGTGAGTTTGAGTTCTTCGTCATGAACACCAATACAGAACAACTGCAAAATTATGGGGAGCGAATCATAAAGAATGGTGAGGTCGCAGAGGTTGAACTGAGCTCACAGTATCCGACAACACCTATGACGCTACCTGATGGCTCTAAAGTTATTCCGACCCTGGAAGAACCTGTAATTCCAGAGAGCACTGTGCCGACCGAAGAAAAAGGACTTCCGGGTTTTGAACTCTGGATGACTACCTTTGTAATTTTCGTAGTTATGCTGTTCAGAAGGTCATAAGTTCAGAAGTTTGGATGTAGTAAGTGGCATTTTCTTTTTTCTAAGCCACTAACCTTCTTTTCTTTTTTAATCTTTTTTGATATGATTTTTGATTTTTATCTTTTTCATTTAACAGAGAATAGGGCATTACTATCGCTACCAGTGGCATCAACCACATGTTTTCGTAACCTGCATTTTCTGACGCTCTCCCTATAAGACTAAGAGTGCTGTTGATCGTTGGAAAAATAACTTCAACGAAGTTAGGTATTGTACACCAATACACAATCCAACGTGCTTATATACTGAGCTGAAAATACAGAAAGACCATGAAAGTCATCTCAGTAATAGGCTACAAGAACACAGGAAAGACTACCCTTGTTACAAGACTTGTGCAGGAACTTTCAAAGCTTGGTCGTGTGGGAACGGCCAAAATGATGCTTGACCATCGTCTTGATGATCCGAAAACTGACACAGGCAAACATTTCGATGCCGGTGCTGACATGGTCACTGCAGTCACCAACAGCGAACTTGTTTCCATCCAGCGTGATCCATCTATTGAAAAGGCAATCGATGCTCTTGCAGACGCAGGAATGGACTTTGCTGTGGTCGAAGGTGCAAAGGACAGCACTATCGCAAAAATATTACTGGGAGATATAGATGAGGATGTTCAGAATGTGGTTGCAAGGCTTCCTGCAAGGTCTGAATGGAACCTTGGAGAGCTTGTAGACGTCATCAGGGAACAGCCTGACCATGTGACACTGGACCTGCTTCTCAAGCAGATCAAAGAGACTCCTGGAATAGAGAAGGTAGGCGGTATAGGAAGCTTTACCGGGATCGTCCGTGTGGACAATGAGGACTTCAGGACCAGCCAGCTCGAGTTCGAGAGTTATAAAACAGCGGCGGATACAAGCATTCAGAAGATCCGTGAAGAGATCATGCAGCAGGAAGGTATCATTGATGTGCTGATCCATCACAAGGTCGGCACTATTAAGCCTCTGGAGGATATCGTGTACATTGTAGTGGCAGCAGGCCACAGGCAGCAGCTATTCCCGGCGCTTGCAGAGACTCTTGAAAGAGTTAAATCAGAAGTACCTATCTGGAAGAAAGAGATCACTGTTGATGGTAACTTCTGGGTACACGACCATGCCTGAACTGTCTTTCAGTTCAGCGCATCCAACCTTATTTTACATGTAAATTAATTATAATTCTCCTTTTAATTGACCTTTTACTACTTATACAACTTCACCACACGTCAGCTTCCGTATACTTATGGACATTGATGCAACTATATGTTCAGTAACTTCCAGAATATACTTAGTTCAGACGAAACATTAATGTATGCTCCATGTTAACGCTTGACATGATTTATACAATTTATAAAAAAACGTGGTGATAATTATGTTAGGAATAGATGACCCGCAGATCTGGCTCGCCTACGTGCTTTGCATTGTAAGCGCTCTTGGTTGTATGGTTTATGGCCTTTTGAAATGGAATGAAGAAGAGGAGGATGACATCTAATGGCAGTCAGTACCCCTCTGCTTGGAGTTATTGTACTTGTATATCTGATGATAATCTTCTACCTGGGATTATTAGGATACAAGAAAACAAAACAGATCGATGACTACATGGTCGCCGGAAGAACGATCCATCCTTATATTCTTGCACTTTCCTATGGTGCGACATTTATCAGTACATCTGCGATCGTCGGTTTTGGCGGTGCTGCAGGTGCTCTTGGCATGGGTCTGCTCTGGCTTGCAGTGATGAACATCATTGTCGGTATCTTCATCGCTTTTGTCATATTTGGAAAAAGAACAAGAAGCATTGGTGCCCGTCTGAATGCTGTCACATTCCCGGAATTGCTTGGGAAGCGTTTCCAGTCCCGGTTCATCCAGGGATTCTCCGGAGCCCTCATCGGCGTGTTCATGCCCCTTTATGCAGGTATCGTCCTGATCGGCGGAGCACGTTTTGTTGAGACCACACTTGGAGTGAACTACGATATTGCAGTTCTTATCCTTACGATCATAGTAGCAGCTTATGTAATTACAGGCGGACTTATTGCTGTAATGTATACCGATGCATTGCAGGGTGCTTTCATGTTCGTCGGTATGATAATCCTGCTTGCACTGACATATGTCAAACTCGGAGGTGTCAGTGCAGCACACGAAGCACTTTCAGGCATGTCAAATCTTGTTCCTGAATCCCTTGCTGCGGGAGGACATCTTGGATGGACAGTGATGCCGGCTTTCGGTACGCCCATCTGGTGGACACTGATTTCAACCCTCGTTCTTGGAGTAGGGATCGGCGTACTGGCACAGCCTCAGCTTGCTGTCAGGTTCATGACAGTTGAGAACGACAAGGCACTAAATCGTGCTGTCTTCGTAGGAGGACCATTCATCCTGATGATGACCGGTGTGGCCTTTACCGTAGGAGCCCTCTCAAATGTCTATTTCCAGAAAACACAGGGACTTATTGCAGTAGCAGCAGCAAAAGGGAACACTGACCTCATTATGCCGGAATATATCAATGGTGCAATGCCGGAATTGTTCGTTGTCCTCTTCATGCTAACACTACTTGCAGCTGCAATGTCTACGCTGAGCTCACAGTTCCACACAATGGGAACCGCCATAGGACATGACCTCTACCGCGAATACATCAAGAAAGGAGAGATCGGAAATACGGTGAACATCACAAGACTTGGTATTGCAGTGACCATCCTTGCAAGTGTCATCCTGGCATACATACTTCCAATAAGTATCATTGCAAGAGCAACAGCGATCTTCTTCGGGTTGTGTGCAGCAGCATTCCTTCCAATGTACATAGGCGCATTGTTCTGGAAGAGGATGACAAAAGAAGGCGCTATCGCAAGTATGCTTGTAGGTACTGTAAGCAGCCTTTTCTGGCTTACGTTCGTCCATGCAAAGGAAGCAGTTCCTCTCGGCATATCAAAAGCGATCTTCGGAATGGACACATTGCTCACAGGAACATGGACAGTCGTTGACCCTATCCTTGTAGCGACCCCCCTTGCAATGGTTGTTGCAGTGGTTGTCAGCCTTGCCACAAAGCCTCCATCGAAGGAACACCTTGATGCTTGTTACAGCAATCAGAAATGAGAGTAACTCGCTGATCAAAACATTAAGAAAATGTGTGGACAGATCATACAAAAGGACAGTATCGTTGCTGTCCTGATCCATCATAATACCGGCAGGATAATACCTGAGCTGCTATTCAGTTCAGCGCAGTAACTACCGGTTGATTTTTTTATATACCTGATAGTATATATCTTCAGACTTTGTGAACAGCTGCCAATTTTATTCTAAATATATACTTTTTTTCATACGAAACCTTAATGTATAGCATTGTTAACATTTGTCATGATTTATATTGATAAAAAAACGTGGTGACAATTATGTTAGGAATAGATGACCCGCAGATCTGGATCGCTTACGTCCTTTGCGTTGTAAGCGCTCTTGGTTGTATGGTATATGGTCTTTTAAAATGGAATGAAGAGGAGGAGGAGCTCTAATGGCAGTGAGTATACCTCTTCTCGGAATTGTTGTACTTATTTACCTGATGGTTGTTTTCTGGTGCGGCTGGCTTGCATACAAGCGTACCAAGGAAGTGGATGACTACATGCTGGCAGGAAGGAACGTGCATCCTGTCATTCTTGCCCTCTCCTACGGTGCTGCATTCATCAGCACATCGGCAATTGTAGGGTTTGGCGGTGCTGCCGCTGTCCTGGGAATGGGTCTCTTGTGGCTTGCTGCCATGACTATAATTGTAGGGATCTTTGTTGCTTTCGTTTTATTCGGATCCAGAACCAGGAGTATGGGAGCTAACCTTAAAGCAGTCACTTTCCCCGAACTTCTGGGAAAGCGATACCAATCCCGTTTCATACAGGGTTTTTCCGGAGCAATTATCGGGTTGTTCATGCCTCTTTACGCAGGAATTGTCCTGATCGGTGGAGCAAGATTTGTTGAAACCACTCTGGGGATCAATTATGATGTTGCAGTCCTGATCCTTGCGATCATTGTTGCAGCTTATGTTATTACAGGAGGATTACTTGCCGTTATGTACACCGATGCCTTGCAGGGAGCCCTGATGTTCATTGGTATGACCGTCCTTCTGGTTCTTACATATATTAAGCTCGGAGGAATTACCGAAGCCCATATGGCACTTACCAATATGGCAAGTCTTGTACCCGATAGCCTGGCTGCAGGAGGACATACGGGATGGACCTCAATGCCAGCGTTTGGCTCGCCTATATGGTGGACACTTATTTCAACACTGGTGCTTGGTGTGGGTATCGGCGTTCTTGCACAGCCACAGCTTGCCGTACGTTTCATGACCGTGAACAGCAAGAAGTCGCTCAACAGGGCAGTCTTTGTGGGAGGACCTTTTATCCTTATGATGACAGGTGTCGCCTTTATCGTAGGTTCACTTTCCAACGTATATTTCTTCCAGACAGATGGCCTGATAGCCATCGCCGCAGCAGGTGGGAATCAGGACCTTATCATTCCTGAATATATCAACAGTGCCATGCCTGACCTGTTTGTAATTATATTCATGGTGACCCTGCTTGCAGCAGCAATGTCAACCATGAGTTCACAGTACCACACAATGGGAAGTGCGATTGGTCACGACTTCTATCGCGAGTTCCTTATGAAAGGAAAATCCGGGCAGACAGTGACTATGACAAGAGTGGGAATTTTCATTACCATTATTGCGAGTGTGATACTTGCATACATCCTGCCTATTAGCATAATTGCAAGAGCAACAGCAATATTCTTCGGAATTTGTGCAGCAGCTTTCCTGCCCATGTATGCAGGTGCTCTTTTCTGGAAGAGAATGACCCGCCAGGGTGCAATTGCAAGTCTTCTGGTCGGTACATTCAGCAGCCTTTTCTGGCTGACATTTGTCCACGCAAAAGAGGCAGTACCACTGGGCATTTCACAGGCACTTTTCGGTATGGATACGATCCTGACCGGGACCTGGACAGTTGTTGACCCGATACTGGTGGCCACTCCTATTTCAGCTATTGTGGCCATTGCGGTCAGCCTGATGACAAAACCACCATCAGAAGAACATCTTGCGACCTGCTATAAAAAATAAGATCAGCAGATAAGATGATCAACATAGAAGAAAATTAACTGATAAACTTCATGTTGACATCTTTCGCATTTTTTCTTTTTTGATAAAGAAATGAGCTGAAAGCTTTTACTTTATAGTATAAAAACGATTTCAAAGATTATGGTATAAGCTATTCTAAAAGGAAGTAATCAGAATAAGATGAAAGGCAAAAGTCTATGACGGAAGTTTAGAGGGGATGGATTTATACTTCATAATAATTAGTTCGACTTTTGCCTAATTTTAGTTCGTTTACATCGAATATAAATGTATTGATTTTATTGTTTGGAGATCACATCGAAAACCAAAAATACGGTCCATTACAAAGTATTAACCATGAAAATAGGTGTTGTTATCCACGGACCTGAAGTGATCGATTCCGGTCATGCAAAACATATACTGGAGATTCTCTCAGGCATGGGGAAAGTCACTGCGAAGCTTGGTGGTACAATGGGAAAGATCGCAGTCATGGATGCACACATGGAAGATCTCATAGATATTAAGGAAAGCCTCAAACCTAGTAATGCCATTGATTCCCTTCTTGGTAACTGTGATGCTGTTTTCCTGCTCAATCATGGGAAAACGCCAGAAAATGGGATTGAATTTGGCAGTATTGTAATGTCCAGGCTTTCTGACAGGAACCTCAACCCCATCATCCAGATAGAAAGCCCGGGCTGTGAAGGTAGCAGCGTGATCTACTGGAACGATGAAGGTTACAGTCTCGCAACGAAAGTGGGAGATCTGCTTGCAATGCCAGTATCCGAAGGTCAGGATCACGGAGATGTTGATATCTCGACTCTAGGCTCAAAGACTATGAGGAAGATACGAGGGGTTCATGCCGGCGAGCTTATCATGGTCGAAGGATTCGTCATTGGTAAAGCTATTTCCGAGGATGTATCCATTGTAGTGGAAAACGGTTTTGTAACGGGATTAGAGGGCGGCATAATCAAAGAGCATGGACTTGAGAAACTGCATATGTACGAATCCTTGGAACCACTTGATATCAGGAAAGCCTGGGTTAAGACCGGCGCTATAAGACGCAGTTTACCTGAAGTTGGGATCGGATCAAAAAAATGCCATACATTAATACATGAAAGCAGCTCTTCCCTCATGGCCACTTTGATCGATCATCTGGCAGAGCGATCCATAGAACTTGCCGAAGGATGTAAATGTGCCATCACTGTGGGTGATGATACGACTGCAATAGCAGGTGATATTCTCTACAGGTTGCATATTCCTGTCATTGGGATCACTGATGGTGACCCCGATGGTTTTTCACACACTGCACACTTTTATCCGGGATCTCTTGTTCTGCAACTTGAGCCGGGATGGGATGATATTATCGGGAAACTTATACGCAAGAAACTTTTCGATGGCAATGATCGTGCAAGATTTGACAGCTTTGAAAATATGCGAGAGAATGTTCTGGAAATAATCGGGGAAAAACTGGTACTGTTGACCAATTATTAAATAATCTATGTTAGTTGACAGATTTCCACACCAGGACTAATAGTAGATCTGTACAGTAAATCTGCATAGTAAATCTCCATACCAGAGTTTCCATACAAAACTCCACCATAGTAATTACTCCATAGTAGTCACCCTGTACGAAATACGGGATGATCTTGAAGGCTGATCTTTAAAAATATACATGTAAAATAAGGAGATTAAATATTATATTATTTATTTATTTATTTATTTATTTATTTATTTATTTATATAATCTCTGCATAATTGCCTAATTCGTCACACACAGTTTAAATATAATAATGACACATCTTTAATTGGGGGTAGAAAATACTCTACAGTATTACTCTACAATAGTGGTACGGTGGTAAACATGATAAGCTTTGGTGGAAAGCAATTGGGTGAATCCAACGAGGAGATCGTTGAGTCTCTCAAGAGTCTTGGAATGACACGAAATCTTGCTACGACCATTGCATATCTATCAAATGTGAAAGAAGCCTCTTCGCAGGAGATAGAAATGAGCACAGGTCTTCGTCAACCCGAAGTCAGTGTTGCAATGAGAGAAATGAGAGAGAACTCCTGGATCTCAGTCCATAATGAGAAGGTGACCGGCAAAGGAAGGCCTACAAAGATCTATTCTTTAAAAACTCCTTTTGCAAAGATCATTAAACATTATGAAGAAAAGATCCGTGAGGAAAACGAAGCAAGAATGCGCATAATCAACAAACTGAAAACTCTTGCCAAATAAAGAACACCCGGATTTAGATCCTTCCGGGTTTTTTTTGTTAGATGTGTTCTTTGGTTGCAAGAAAGAAAGTTTCAAAACAGCTTTGCTTTTTTTGATTTATATGATCATCGATCACATTACTATATATTATCAAAATACTTTGCAACTCTTGCAACCATATACATTACATTGCAGCAATATTCAAATGAATTGTTAATGAATTATATTGCTGCGATGAATTATATTACAGGGTAGTATCAGCCACCTGATATCGCCCTGAGAATAGTTATTGTTCCGGCATCGACTGTCCCATCAATGGGAACAGCCTGACCGTTGTTTAATAATATTACTAGCTCCTGATTTATATCCAGAATTTTCAACAGGTCTTCATAGGTTGCTCCATCGGGAACATCTATGATCTGTCCTTCCGGACTTTCAGGGAAGATCTTCACTTCTACTTGCGGACTCAATCTAGTATTTCACCGCCTTCTCCTTTGAGATCTTCGAGGTTTTCGTGTATTAATTTGTCTTCCAGAATTTCGATCTTCTTTTCACCCTTACGTTCTGACTCGCGTTTATGGTACTTTGACATACATTTCACCTCACTAATAAAGTGGGTTGGTATAGTTATTAATCCTTTCGAAAACCGGTATATAAACCTTAAAAAGAATGAAAGAACAGGCAACCTTTATGTCAGATCAACCGGATTTTAAATGCATGTTAAATTCACTGATATTTGACGCTGATGGAGTCCTTATGGATTCTATGCCATGCCATGCTGATGCCTGGGTACACACATTCTCTGAAGTTGGTATTGACATCGTCCGACAGGATATCTATGACATTGAGGGTTCAAACCACGTCGGCGTCATCAAGCTCATATTCAAAAAAGCCGGTCGTGAAGCAGACCCTGAAATTATCGAAAAGCTTCGGGTTCGAAAACGTGAACTGTTCTTAAAAAAGAAGAATATAGATCCTTTTGACGGGATGTACAATCTACTGAAGAAACTTAAAAACGATTTCCATCTTGCCGTGGTTTCCGGTTCAGATCGTCCGATCGTTGATAGTATGATAAATGAATTCTATCCGGACATCTTCGAAGTGACGATATCAGGTGCCGATGTTAACAATGGAAAACCAGATCCTGAACCTTACCTTAAGGCCATGGAAATATTAAAAGTAAAAAAAGAGAACTGTCTTGTGATCGAGAACGCACCTCTTGGCGTAGATTCTGCAAAGAATGCAGGAATTTACTGCGTGGCAGTTCCAACCTATGTGGATGCTGAAAAACTTAAGAGAGCAGACCAGATAATCCAGGATCACAAACAATTAATTGAATTCCTGAGCGATATCGAATCGCCCAGGTAATTCTTTCAATATCCTTTTTTTCTATTAGATGCTTCAAACAAGCCTTACAGTCTCAAGGTTTGTAAGTGCTCTTGTTTCAAGACGATACTTCTTGTGCAATGAACTTGCAAGATCAATGCAGGAACGTTCATCACCATGCTCAGTGAAAACACGCTCTGGCTGTGGCTTCATCTTCTTGAAGAAGTCCATCAGCTGTTTTCTGTCAGAGTGACCTGAGAAACCATCGACTACCTGTACATCCATATTCATCTGGACAACCTCAGCTCCGTTCTTGGATGAGAGCGGGATCTCCTTCCAGCCTTTCTGAATGCGTCTTCCAAGTGTACCATCTGCCTGGTAACCGACGAACACAAGAGTGTTGTTAGGATCAGGTGCAAATGCCTTGAAATATTCCATAACAGGACCTGCATTCATCATACCGGAGGTCGAGAGGATAACACATGGGTGTGGATCATTGATGATCTTCTTTCGAAGGTCATGGGAATCTACCGGCTTGAAGCATTCTGCAAGGAACGGATTCTGTCCTTTCTGGAAAATGAGCTTCCTGAGATTATTGTTCAGGTATTCCGGATAGGTCGCATGGATTGCTGTAGCCTCCCATATCATACCATCAAGGTAGACAGGAATATCGTCAATTATACCTTTCCTGATAGCATCTTCAAGAACTATCATAACTTCCTGGCTTCTTCCAACAGCAAACGCAGGGATCAGTACAATACCATTGTTGGCAATTGTCTTTTTGACGATCTGCTGAAGGTTCTTCTCAGCTTCTTTAAGGGATGGCTGTGTTGCCGAGGATGCACCATAGGTTGATTCGGTTATAACGGTCTCAACACGCGGGAACTTGTTGACAGCCGGATCAAAGAGCCTTGTCGGACCGTACTTGTAGTCACCGGTGATAACAACATTGTGAAGACCATCACCAATATGGAAATGTGATATGGCTGAACCAATGATATGGCCGGCATTGTGGAATGTGAGCTTAATATCAGGTGCAATATCGGTGACCTCTTCGAAATCAAGTGCAATGGTGTGTTTAAGTCCGTCACGCACATTTGAAGACTCGTAAGGTATCCTTTTACCATCTTTTGCAGCTACATCGATATAATCCAGCTGTAAGAGCACCATCATATCCCTTGTAGGTGATGTGCAGTAAATAGGACCTTCATATCCATATTTGTAAAGGAGAGGAACAAGTCCCTGGTGATCAAGGTGAGCATGTGTAATTACAACCGCATCGATCTGGTTAAGTGGCTGTACTTCAGGTAAATAGAGGTATGGGGTCATATTGTCGTCTGAACCAACGTTCACACCACAATCGATCAGGACCTTTGACTCAGGAGTTGATAAAAGGAAACAACTTCTTCCTACTTCTTTACACCCTCCTAATGATGTGACCCTTACCCACTTATCCTTTGAGGTACATTCCCTGTGAATATTGCGACCAACGGTCTTAAGAATCTCTTTACGGTCCTTGTGGTTGGTTCGCATAAATTCCCTGATGTTATTAACAGTTCGGGATTTGATAGGCGGCGTGCGGACAACCTTTGGTGTCCAGCCGATCTTCTTTGTGATCTCACGGAGCGTCTCTCCGTGCTTACCGATCACAAGTCCGGGTTTCTCCGCTTCTATAACCACTTCTCCCACATCAGGATCAAAGTGAAAATTAGTTAGAATGGAATCCTTTGGAACGGTATCTTTTATTTTTTCGATAGCATCCTCTGGAGGAACTAAGACCTTAGGGTCCGGACGAACGACTATCCTTGTTCGAAGAGCTTTTGCAAGGTTCCTTACGATATGACCATTATCTGCAAAATTTTTAGGATCCTCAGTATAAACAACAAGTTGTGGTCCCTCAAACTCAACACTGGTGATGGTAGTTCCATCAGGGACCTTTTCTTCTATTTTCTTTTTTAGGTCAGATAGTACATCTTCTATTGCCATTAAATAGCCTTCCTATTTCAAAAAAGTCAAAAAATGTTAAAATTTAAAAAAAATATATTAAAATTAGACCAAACCCATAAGAACGGATCTGGTCTGCATAAAATCAATATAGAGCTTTACGTTTTTCCTTAACCTCTTCCTGATCAAGTCTTTCATACTTGTCCTTTGTGATCACAACGACGTCAATACCTTCTCCGGAAGCGGAATCCCTCTTCATTGCATTGTGAAGAGCACGTATTGCAAGGTCAACTCCTTCATCTACGGTCATATCATCTTTATAGCGGTCCTCGAGAACACCATATGCCATAGGAGATCCTGAACCTGTTGACACTGCCTTTGTCTCTTCGATCTTGCCTCCAAGTGCATCCAGTGAATAAACTGCAGGTCCGTTCTTGTCAAATCCGCCAATAAGCAACTGAACCATAAGTGGATAATATCTCTGTCCGCTCAAAAGATTAGAGAGAAGTGTCGCAATACCTTTGATGGTGACTGACTCCTGCCTGCGCATCTTGAAAAGCTTGGATTCTACACTAATGACACGTACGATCTGCTGTGCATCGCCTACAGAACCTGCAGTGGTCATTCCCACAAGGTCATCGATCTGATAGATCTTCTTTGCAGTCTTGCTGGCGATAAAATTCCCCATTGTTGCTCTCTGTTCAGTAGCAAGGACTACTCCATCAGAGCACACTATACCTACAGTAGTTGTGCCTTTTAAATGCTTATCATTATCCATTAATTATACCTCATAGTAAAAAACGAGAAAATCAATAGGTAAAAATGTGTTTTGCTTCCCGCAATACAACATCTCTTTAGTGATTTTAATATATAAATTTATCCATAGTCATTTTTCAAAAGACAATATAAAGATCAATAAATTCCGACCTCATCTTCAAGATCCTGAACCCTGGCAATAGCATCTTCACTCATCCCCCTGTCCTTCATACGCTGGATACATCTTGAAATGGTCACAGTTTCTTCCCCCATTACAAGATTATCAGCATGAGACACGATCTTCTCTTCGATGCTCACAGGAAGGTAATCGTCTTCAGGAAGACCCAGAAGTGAAGCTTCCTGACAGGTTATACCTGCACCAATATGGTTCCTTATAATACGTATAAGACGGGGATCAAGATCAAGATCTTCTGCGATCGATGCCCCTTCCAGAGCGTGCCTTATTCCATGAGTACGACATCTTCCAATATCATGAAGAAGGGCACCCACTTCCACGATCCCGAGATCTACATCCTTACCCGATCCCCTGTATGCAGCAGCAATTTCCACCGCCTTCTTTGAAACCACCTGGCAATGGCGGATAACGTTCGCTGCACAGCCTGCTTCCTCAAGAAGTTCCAGGGCATCAGAAGGTGAGATCATGGATTGCTGGTTTTTAGCTCTTCAAGGCGTTTTGTAAGCTTTTCGACCATAGGTGAATTATCTTCGAACATAAGATCTTCACCGCATGCAGGGCAAAGGAACTCACATTCACTTGCATCATTGAACTGGAACCTTACACATCCTTCAGGACATGTGTAGAATACATTATCTTCTTCAGATTCAAGGCGCAACTGAAGGTTCTTGAAAAGTTTCTTTTTTTCCTTTGCAAGATGGGATTCAATGTCACTAAGATCAAGCTGCCACAAGTAAGTAAGCCATCCACTGCTGGAATCACGCTCCCTTCTGCAGATCGCAAGCTTGTTCTCGTTCATGATGAAAAGTGTTCTCCTGACAATGTTAAGCATAACACCGGTTGCTTCGGCGATCTGCTCGTCAGTGACCTCGCCCTCAGGCATCTTCTCGATCATCTCAAGCCCTTCTTCACCCATTAATTGTATCAGATATCCTCGGACAACTGGATCATTTAAATCTGTCAATAGTATCACCTTTCAAGTAAGATCGTATTTATAAGTAGATAATATGAATAATTATTAAACTAAGGATAGGACTCTTGGGTATTTTGTTATTTATAACTAATCCATAAATAATTGGTATTAGTTTCGTCCTTCCGGTCTTAAGCCATGTTTCTTATTCTGTATGTTGTGTCCAATGCCTTTTCCATAACGTCTTCACGGGTAGCACCTGTAGCAAGTATTGATGCAACGGGATCATCGGGAAGAGCCTGATATCCCGGTGCAGGAATATCAGCAATGGGTTCAGTCCTTATCATCTCATAAAATGAGCCATCCACAGTTACATTCTTATCAGCATACAATACAGCCCGAATGGCATATCGACAGATATCAGGAGTTTCTTCCGGAAGAATGCCATCAAAGGACCGTACATGAAGATCAAAGAGATTAACGCCGGTTGACATTTCCACAGTATCCAGACTTCCCTGCAATCGGGCATTTACCTCTATTACCACAGGACCTGTATCAGTAAGGAGAAAATCCACACCATTGGAGCCTATTAATCCAAATTCGGATGAGATCTTTTCAGAGATCTCATACATTTGCTGAGTATAAGGTGTCCTATAAGGCGTTATGTTACCACAGTACGCAAAAGGCAAGCCGGAAAGCCAGGGAACACCGATGAGCTGCTCGTTGGCTGCTATAGGGACTGCACGGGATCCGACCGCAACAAGAGAAACACTTGCGGGAAAACCTGACAGGAACTCCTGGACCATGATATCCCCGGATGTCAAGGTCGGATCCAGTTCAGGGATCTCTTCCAGAATGGCAGTAAGATCATCTTCATTATGTGCGATCCTGTTCAAACGGCCTCCTCCTGCACATTTAGGTTTCACCATGAGAGGATAGCCGATCTCATCAGCTTCTTCCACATTACCTGAGCGAGGATGGGAAATTCCCAGAGACTCAAGCTCTTCTGCAAGAAATGATTTGTCAGAAACCTGTTTCATAGTAACAGGATCATTGTTCAGTATCCTGCAGGACTGATCCCCCAGGTCCAGTTCTTCAAACCCGGAACCGAGTACGATGGCATCGGGACATACATCAAAATTATCGATCAGTTCAAGAATGGTCTTTTTATCGATGTCCTTGATGTCGATATCTTCGTTCGTAAGAAGAGATTGACATGCAACTGTATTTTCTTTCAGGTCCATGTCACAGAAAGCATCGATGGCATAGACATTATAGCCGGCTTTTGTAGCTGAGCAGGCTATGTTCCTGCTACTGTACCCTAAAACAAGAACATTCTCCAAAAAAGATAACCTCCTTATAGCCTGTGTGCACTGTCCTCCGGCAGAGCAAAAAGTCCCTGCTCGGTACTTATCACCGGTATCTCACTGCCTGACTCGGATGAGAAGAACATAGGCTTCTTTAATGTTATAGTCTGATAAGTGGAAGGATCAAGGACCATTATATCATCGCCCTCCACAGCTACAAGAACAGCACCAACTGCATCATCCCTGTTGGCTATGCGTATAGCACCATTGAGTTTTTCAGTTTCTTCGAGAAACTTGGCACCAGTTGCAAGGTAGATACCTTTGGAGTTCTTTCCGGAGTTCCTGATCTCGATAACATCACCTTTAAAGAGAATGATATCACCTGGCATGAACTCAGGCAATCTCATGGAAAAAGTAATTCTGTAAAGGTCTTTCCCGTCTTTGTGACTGTAAAGCGTAGGAGACTCTGAAAAGGTCCCCCCGATTTCTGATACAATGGCCTTGCATATCTGACGGCCTGCATTTGCCGAACCAAGATATAGATCAGCTCCATCCTTTGAATCAATGCAATCCGTAATGAACGCAAAACGGTCTCCTTTTTTCCATAATTTCTCTACCATCTCGGCACAGATGAGCTTACAGGAATCGATCTCTTCAGGAGTTACGATTCGGTTTGCTGCCCTTATCTGCAGGATAGCCTCGAAATAACCACCTGCCATACGGCTGCACCTGTCACAGGCTTCACGTATGATGCGAACCTCTGCCTTGAGCTCCTGATGCAGTGGTTCTCCCTCAACCATAGCATCGATCCCTACTCTTACCTTATAGAGATGGGGAGTCATCTCCCGGGGATCAATGTAGACGTCAACATCATCCGCTTCATCGTGGATAAAAAGCTCATCTTCAACAGTCCTTATGACGATATCCTTAAGGTCACCTTCATCCCGCCATTTATTGCGGTCAAATCGAGCATTGCACCTGGAGCATATCCGTGTGTGAAGGACAAGCGGAAGCACAGCTAAAGTAAATTGTTCTAAAAAGCATTTCCTACAAACGTTTTTGTAGAGTCTTTTGGTCTCTGCCCCACACTTTGGGCATAATGTAAAGCTCATTAGAGTTGTGAATGGGCAGTAGTTAGATATTAGTCTTTTGTACAGTTCAGGTTTATTGATCCAATATTAATAACCAAAGTAATTGGTCGAAAAAAAGAAATGGAATTTTAATAAATATTCCACTTCATTAAAGTGCTGTCTGCAGAATCTTTTACTTGTTTTTTTTCTTTGCAACAATCGCAAATTCCGGAGATTTCGGATCATATGGGACCCCACTTACATTTGAATAATGTTCAGTTACACAGAATCCAATATCTTCAAGTTCTTTTCTAATGGATGCCAAGCCGTAATACTGCAACCAGTTGTAGACTTCAATTGTTCCGGATTCTTCTATGATAGTATATTTATCAAGAACGACCTTTTCATCACCATACTTGAAAGTGTTCATAAAGCCATAGTATTCGTTAGCAGACCAAAAGCCATCCATCAAATAAGGTCCGTATGCAATTGTTTCTTCTCTTTGATCGAAAGCACTGATTGAACACACATCGAGGAAAATTGACCCGTCATCATCCAGAAATTCATAGAATTTACCGAGCAGTATCTTTCTTTGATCAGGACTTAAAGCACAAAAGTCACAGAATATCATGGTTATAAGGTCAAAACTCTCCTGTGTGTCAAAATCAAGGTAGTTCTGCAGAACATGATCGATCTCTAATACGTTCTTTGATGCAGTCTCCCTTGCATATCGAATTGACCTTTCTGAAAAATCGACTCCTTTAACTATGGCCCCTTTTTTAGCAAAGCGTGTTGTATAGAGACCGGGACCACAGCCAAAATCACAAATTCTGGTTCCTTTTTCAATATTAAAATGATCGGTCATCCATTCAACAGAATCCTTTATGAAAGTGCTATTCCGGGAAGCAAGGTCTACATCCCTGTTAAGGTGATACTCAAGCATTTTCTTTGAAATATGTTTATCGTTCCATAGAGTCTCAGCTGTGTAAAACTCAAATGGTTCAGGCTTTTGGTTAATTGATTGTAAATATTTGAACATATTATCATCCGATTATAAAAAAATATTATTTTTTGAAACGAATATATGTATCGTTCCATACTCTAGCTTCTATTCAATTCAACTGAGGACGATAAATTCAGTTCATGATAAATAAAAAAAGAATAATTAAGATTTATAAGTCTGTTGCCAGACTTATTTTTTAAATTTGTTAAGCCCAGAAAACTTCTGTTTTAGTTTCTGGGTGAACAATGGCCTGAGATTCCAGAGAAGTTTCTTGTTACTCTTGAACAATGCAGACACAAGTACAATGAAATCCATCTTATCGAAATCCACATCCTTGACTGATTCAGCAAGACTGTTGAGATCATCATCTGCCAGGTTAAAGAAAGTGTCTTTCACGATCAGGCTGTTGCCGATATCCTTTCCGATGGTCTCACGCCAGATTGATTCGTATTCCTGAAGCATCTTCTCAGAAACATCACCGGATGCGATCGCCTTTGCTGCAACCTCACCTGCCATCATCCCAGCATCCATGGCATTGCTTATCCCGCCACCAGTAAAAGGATCGGACTGCCTTGCAGCATCACCTACAAGCATTAATCCATTGGCAATTGTCTTCTCAATAGGACCACTTGCAGGAACTGCACCAGCTACCCTCTCAATGATCCTGCCCTCAGGAATGTTATTCTCTACAAAATCGGTCAATAGGTCTATCGGCCTCTTGCTACCGGCCCTGTTCCCGAGTATGCCAATACCTACATTTGCAACGTCACCGCCTTTAGGGAACAACCAGACATATCCTGAAGGTGCAACTTCATTTCCTATATAGAAATAACAGAAATTCTGATCTATACCAGAGCCACTTACAAGGAACTGTGCACATGTTTCAACCTGTGAAGGCTTAAGGGATGTATCGATGCCTGCCCACCGGCCAACCTTGGATTCAACTCCATCTGCACCAATGACAATACCGGAGCGAATCATATGCATTTCACCATGATACATCAGGTGAACGCCACATACAGCCCCATTCTCAATAATAAGTCCGGTTACCCTTGTCTTTACAAGAACATCAGCACCAGCTTCTGCACTTTGTTCTGCAAGTGCACGGTCAAATACCTTCCTGTCAAGAACATAACCGACTTCCGATCCGGCATTCTCTTCAGACATCGTAATGGTAATACCATTAGGTGATATGATATGTGCTCCTTTAACTTCAGAGCAGATCCATTTTTCATCAGGTTCAATATGCTGTTGAAGTCGTATTTTGCTTACACCCTCAGCACATCTTATAGGTGCACCTATCTCCTGTCTCTTCTCAACAAGAAGAACAGAAAGTCCTTTCCTTGCAGCAGTGGTTGCTGCTATCGAACCAGCCGGCCCTGCACCTACAACGATCACATCATACCGATCTTTCATAATATTGCTCCAAAGGTCCTGATCATTTATTTCTAATAATCCGGGACGGCTGTTACAATTGAGTTATTTTATTTAAGAATATTGTAGCTATAGCTTGTTGAGATAGTGTTTTTGGATTTGAAGTTTCCAGTAAAAGGCCTAATTTACAGATACAGAATTAGCTTAATGTAATAATTTGAGAGATATTTAGTCGTACAAATAAAAGTGGCTTTGATTAAATGTTTTATTTTATTTATATAATCCAGATCAAAGTTAGTACAAAGTGTAACATAATTTTAAAAAAGACACCAATAAGCATTAGACTTATTTTAATATTAGCAATTAAGATAACATTAGTTGTATATTCAGAAAATTTATATAGTATAATTCATTCTACTTATGAAAACATATGAGATATAAATATGCCTCAATGTTTTAAGTGTAATTGTATTGACATAAAATAGCATTTTTGTTGTTTTATATAGTAGTATAATTACAAACATAAGTTCAATTTATCTTTAGATAAATAAGTCGCTAATGAAAATCAAAAAAATGACAATCAAATTTCCTGCCATATTATGGATAAAAGTAGAACTCCAAAAACAATCGTGTGATCCAGGCTCTCCCAGACTCAGGAATAAAAAATGTGCTAATTTTTTTGGATTTTTAAAACAAGTTGATTTACATTATCTTAAGTGAATTTGAAACAATTTGATTCAAAATATGTGAAGGTATTTAGATGCACGCCATTTGGTCAACTGCACTTGTTGGCAGAATGCGCTGCATTATTGGTGGTAGGTATATGAAAAAATGCGGCATATTAGCTTTAAGCATACTTTTGTTGCTGGCAATTGCAATGCCAGTGGTATCGGCAGGAAGTTACGACAACATGGAACTTGTTGCGAATACAACGAGTGATGAGAACGGGTACTATAGCTTCGAAGATATTCCAAATGGGAATTATACACTTATTGGAATGAATTATTCAGCCAAGTGGAGAAAAGTAGAAGCTGATATTTTTGTCAATGGTTCTTCTGTGGAACAGACATTAAATCTAAGTACAAGTGGAGCCTCCGAAGCACAAATCAATTTATGGTATGATTTTTTGGATAGATCATCGATCTCAGGACAAACATTTAAAAAAGCAATGAGTTTGCCATATGATCAATTGCCATATTCAGATATATTACTTTTAAAAGAAAAAGATATATCGATTACAAACAGTCCACATCTTAACATATCCATAATTACAGGTTATGAAAGCTATTCTGCAAAATTAAACAGTGTAGCTGAAAGGTTAAACAGCAATCCTGATTACAACATAACTGTTTCATATTATTTGCCTTCTACAATCGAAGGTAGCATCGACTTTTCTGAAACAGATATAATTTATGTTAATATGTTCACTGCAACTGCTTCAGTTATATCAGATGATATCGATGCAGCGATTGCAAACGGCACAATAGTAGTAGGATATAACACATACCTCAATGAAAACTATGTTATTCCAGCAGGTTTTTCCAATGAGGATGATTTTGAAGCACTTCTTCAGGATTACTGGATATATGGTAGCATAGATGAATCAAACTTTGATAACCTGATATTCTACTTAGCCACTGAATTTGGTGATCGCAACGACCTGAAAGCAGAGGAACCTTCAGGTTCAAAGAGAGCAATTTACCATCCTGAAATGCCTGCACCATATTTCACTAACAATGCCAGTGAATATTTTGAATGGTACAGCAACAGGAATTCAACAGAACATTCCTTTGATGAGAATGCTCCAACTGTTGGCCTAACATTCTATGCCTCCTATTATCCGGATAATATGGATACTTATGATAGTATCATTGAAACGCTGGAAGGAAGAGGAATAAATGTTATTGCATGTTATAGTGACAGCAAAGAAACTGCAGATATTTTCTTTAACCACAGTCCTGAAACAAAAGTTGACCTGATACTTTCAACAACTTACCGAAGCCAGTACTTTGACATCGAAGGTTTGGGTGTACCGGTCATGAACACGGTACTCAACGGATACATGAACCTGACGGAGTGGCAGGATACAAACAATCCGCTACCAAACACCAATATGCTGAGGATCTACAGACCGGAAACGTGGGGCTGGATTGATCCCATAATGATCGCATCAGAAGAAATCGATGCTCAGGGTAACGATATCTACGTTCCTGTTGAGAGTCAGGTAGATTGGCTTGTGGACAGGGCTGAAGCACAGACAGAACTTGCTCTAAAAGATGAGTCTGATAAAAAGGTAGCTATCATTTACTACAACCATGGAGCAGGAAAGGACAACATTGGTGCTTCCTACCTTGAAGTAGTGCCAAGTATCAACAACCTCCTCAATGCAATGGCTGATGCAGGGTATGAAGTGAACAGTTCAGAGATCCCCAACGAAACAGAATTCGTAGATCTTTTCCTGACACAGGGAAGTAATATAGGTACATGGGCACCAGGTAAACTGGAAGAGCTTGTGGAATCCGATAAAGTTGAACTGATACCTGAAGAGACATATAACGGATGGTTCAATGCACTCCCTGAAGAAAGAAAACAGGAAGTAATTGACATGTGGGGTGAAGCACCCGGAGATATCATGGTCTATGTAGACAACTCCGGAGACAGGTTCATAGTCATACCAAATATAGAGATAAGCAAAAATATCATACTTGCACCACAACCTACTCGTGGATGGTTACAGGACAATGATGCACTCTATCATGCCGGAGAACTGCCACCTCACCATCAGTATATCGCATTCTACCTCTGGTTACAGAACGAGTTCGATGCAGATGCAATGGTAAACATGGGAAGACATGGTACTGTAGAATGGTTGCCTGGAAAGGAATTCTGTCTGTTCAAAGAGGAATGGCCTGCCATTATGGCTGGTGACATTCCTGTGATCTATCCATATGTAATGGATGGTATGGGCGAAGGTATGCAGGCAAAACGCAGAGGTAATGCCATCATTATCGATCACCTCATACCACCTGTAGTAATGTCCGGAAGTTATGGCAATTACACAATATTGAATGAAAAGATAGGCCAGTACAATTCCCTTTCCAGCGATCCAGGTATGCAGGAATTAAGGTATAATGAGATCCTTAACCTGACACTTGAGTTGCACCTTGACGAAAGGGTGAACATGAGCCTTTCACAAGAAGAGTCAACCAGAGAAGAGTTCCTAGATGAGCTTGATGACGTTTTAAGGGAACTCAGGACAACATCTATGCCATATGGATTGCATATCCTTGGAACTTCACCACAAGGAGAGCAACTTACCGGAATGGTCTGTTCTATGCTTGGAAATGATTTCAAAGAGGAAGTTGCACTATACAACACATCAGAAAATGCACCAATCATGCTTCTCGACCTTATACTGAATCAGGGAATTGATTTCACTGATGCCCAGGAACAAATTCTTGGTGCTGGTAACAGTTCAGTTTCAATGGATGATTATCTGGGAACTGCAACTGAGTACGCCAATAATCTTGGTCAGAGTGAGGATGAGATACAGCAGGTTCTCAAGGCTATGGATGGTAAGTATATTGAATCTAACCTTGGAGGAGATCCGATACTTCGTCCGAATACACTTCCATCAGGAAGTAATTTCTATGCTTTTGATGAACAACTCATACCGACCAAACAAGCATGGGATCTCGGAACGGATCTTGCCAACGAGACCATTGACATGTACAAAGCTGAAAATGATGATGAATATCCAAACAAGGTTGCATTTATACTCTGGGCAGGAGAATCCACGCGTCATGAAGGTGTGATGGAATCAGAGATCCTATACCTACTCGGAGTCAAGCCTGTCTGGGATAACGGTGAGGTAGTAGACGTTGAGCTGATCAATTCATCCGAATTAAATAGACCACGTATAGATGTGCTTGTACAGATATCAGGCCTTTACAGAGATAGCTTCCCACATAAAGTAGAGCTGATCGATAAGGCAGTCTATCTGGCATATAATGCACCTGCTAATGGCTACAGTGCGGAAGAGGATGTGGTGCGACCTACACCTGAATATATTCCATATAACCCCGCAGATAACACAAACTATGTCAGGGAAAATACCAACAACATCTATGAAGGACTGAATACAACATTCCAGAATGAAACTGCTTCCATGACCGTTTCCCTGCTCAGGATATTCGGTCCAGAGGACGGTGCCTATGGAACAGGTATGGCAAATGCGATCTCTGCAAGTGACACCTGGGAAGACAACACCGTTCTTGCAGATCTTTACATGGAAAGGATGAGCCATGCCTATGGTGAATACGTCTGGGGAGAAAGCATTGAGGAAATTGTCAGCCAGTGGGATGTTGCTGATAGCTCCATAGATAACGAAGACGTCTTCAAAGAAAACCTCGAAGACGTAAATGCGATCTTGCACAGCCGCAGTTCGAACACCTATGGATCCCTTGATACAGATGACTTCTTCCAGTACATGGGCGGATTGATGCTTGTTGTAGGAGAAGCTTCCGGTACAACCCCAGACACATATATAATGAACCTGCAGAACCCGGATGCTGAAACCATAGAGACACTGAAGACATATCTCTCAAGGGAGATCGTTACAAGGTACCTCAACCCAACATGGATCGAAGGTATGCAGCAGCATGGTTTCGAAGGTGCAGGTGCAATGGGTGACTTCATAGAGAATCTCTGGGGATGGGAAGCTGTATGTCCTGACCTGATAGATGAACATGTATGGGACAGTGTATATGACACATACATGACCGGAGATAATGCGGAGTGGATCAAAGACAACAACCCGTATGCATACCAGTCTATGAACGCAAGAATGATCGAAACTGCAAGAAAGGGTAACTGGGATGCATCTGATGAAGTGCTTAAGAACCTCATTAAAGATTATGTTGAGTCCGTTGCTGAGAACGGTGTTACCTGCTGCCATCACACTTGTGGCAATCCTTCACTCGACCAGTTCATCTCCGGACAGATATCCCTTCTGGGAGTAGATGTAGATAGGGATACTCTCGAGAAGTACAATGAACTTATGCAGGAAGCAACACATCGTTATCCTGAAACCAGTACCAGCAGTAAGAGCAACTCGAACACACCTTCTGCAAACATAATCAATACTACAAGCACAAACACTGATACTGCAGGTTATGGAACTGCTACAGAACAGGCATCTGCAGTGGATGATAACTACGTGGAAGGATACGAGATGACAAAGGAAACAACTTCTGAAGAGAATGCATCCTCAAGTGGATTCTCAGGATCTGACGTGATCGCTACAGCAGTTGTTCTGGTTGCCGTAGGAACTATCATCTACGGATTCCGCAGACAAAGACTCTAAAAATAAGTGGCATCCTTAGATGGATGCCTGTTTCTTTTTTACTTTTTTGATTGCTTAATTGCTTATTTATCCATAAATCATTCATCAATAGATATATTAAGCAAAGATATCTTCCAATCCGCTTTCCAGATATGGATACATCGCGTCAGTATAACCATGTGCTGTGCCATCAACAGTTCCGAATGACTTAGGTTCTTCGGCCTTTTCGAATGTGTTCATTGCAGCATCGTAAGGAATGATGGTGTCATTGAGCGAGTGTATCATCACAAAAGGACGTGGAAATATACCACCAACATAGTTGTCAGGGTCAATGGATGTGTAAAGATCATAGGCTGCCTGGTCAATAACATCTTCCCGATCGAGAGAATCGGAATCATAACCACTTGTACTAATCCCGATAACTCCAGAGATGGACTCATCGATGGATGTTGCGATGATAGCGAACCTGCCACCGTTACTTGAACCGAGCATTGCTATTTTCGAGCCATCAATCTCAGGCTGGTCACGCAGTACATCTGATGCCATCAATGCATCGTAGACCATGAGGAATTCAACAGGCTCAGCACCGTTCCTGAAGAGCATTATATCGTTTTCCACATTCACCGCACCAAGATTGCGCTGATCGAGGATTATAGATGCATAACCCATATCAGCCAGAAGCACAGAAAGGCTATGTTCACCTTCTTTAGTAACGCCTGCTCCCGGCAGGATAACAACCGCAGGAACAGGATCACTGTTGTTGTCATCTGTTGCAGGGATCGTTAAGAGGGAATCTACCTCTGTTTCTCTGCTTGTGTATGTGATGGTATTTACAACATAACCGGGGTTGGAGTCGTCAACATTAATAACAGAATACTCAAGTCCTTCGCGTTCCGGATATGACAGCAAGCCATTATCTGTCATTGTCCATTGATCTTCCTGACCACTATAGAAGAGACCATAAAAACCTGCAAGTAGGAGTGAAACACCGATGAGAAGTACAATGTTGTTGTGACGTTTTAGAAAAGTTCGCTTTGGTTCGATCTTAGCCATAGCTAGACAAATGGTAGTACAATAAAAAAAAGGTTTTCCGTGCCAAAGCTGACACGGATAGGATAAATTGATTTATTTCTGTGGTGGCCAGTTCTGTTCCATCCAGCCAGGAAGTCTTCCTGAATCTGCCGGACCGATCATAACAGCGGCACCAGTCTCGTCTTCCACATCACCCTGAAGACGTGCTGCAAGTCCCGGAAGTACAATAACATTGTTGTTGAGCTTCTCCTTCATGTCGAAGCCTGCATCTTCCAGTCCCTTCTTGATCTTTGCAGCTGTGAGCTGACCGCCTGCTACAGCAGCTTCCACACCAATACCATCGGTGTCGATAGCTGTGAGGTAACAGTCAATGCCATTTGATGAAAGATCGCTCTCTACAGTATAGTACGTCAGTGCGAAGTTGGTTGTGACAAGCAGAGGTGAATCTGCTGTTGGTGAACCTACCTCATAGACTGCCGGATCTACTGTGACCGGCTTACGTGGGTCGGTGTAGATGGTGTCACGGATGTGAACTTCCGGAAGCTGTGCGTATGGCTCGATACTGTGGAGTATCATGATATCGCCGTACTTGACAGTGAACACTGATGCGACCACGGTTTCCCAGTAGGATGCACTGACATCGTCATCGTGTGCCATCCATGCTGTAAGAGGTACTGCCATGATAGGGAATGCAATGTCACGGTCACCGTTGATGCCTGCCCTTCTGATCTTCAGGAAGTTCTGGAAGGTTGTTCTCAGTCCCTTGCCTGTTGGGAATGTTCCCGGATCAAGGACAACATCCTCAATACCATTTTCTGAGAATGTCTTGGCCAGTGACTTGAGCATGTCAAGATCGTTTGGTGCGAACACTGTCACAGGAACATTGTATTCCTGTGCAAGAGCTGCAACATCCTTCCAGTTGTCCTTGTTAGCTGCATAAAGAAGTGGTCTCTTTTCTGCTGCCACCTCAAGTCCTGCTTTGAGAACTTCAGGGTTGAATGAACAGAGGACCATTGGGAAATCAGTGGTTTCCATTACTTTCTTTACTGCTGCTGCGAACTTTGCAGGATCGTCTGAAATGCTGCGCACTGCGATCATATCAAGTGTCAGGAAATCTCCGACATAGAATTTCTTGAAGTCCTGTATCTTGTTTACCCTTTCAACAAGGTCCTTCTCATCCATGGTGTCCCAGACATCATATGCGAATGCTGTCTTGTTGAAGAATGTAAGTTTATGGCGGTGTAATACATCATCGCCACCGATGCTTACTGCATTTTCACCGACACCGATCACAACTTCCCTGATCTCAGGTGCAAGAAGTGCCTCAAGCTCAGCATATTTCTTCTTGTACTTCTCTTCACTTACAAGAGGAGTACAATCAGTAGCTTTCAATGACCTGTCAATAAGGTGGGATGCAAATGCCATACAGGATGTTTCGCCACACTCACCACAGTTGGTGCCCGGAAGGAATTTATAAGCTTCAAGAGGGCTGTTAATTTTCATTTTTCACACCTCCGCTCCGATCCAGTTGGTAATGTCGATCTCATCTGCCTCAATGGAACCATAGAGTGTCTGTGTGATCTCTTTGAGAACCTGTACAGATGTTGGATGCATCATCATGAACATATCGTTTCCTGCAAGTGAGAGTGTAAGACCTGTAACGATCTCCCAGATAGGACCTCTGTACTCACGTGGACCCCAGTCGGAATCCTGGTTGAGTGGTGATTCCTTCATCCATGACTCACGGGCACCCCATGCATTGGTAGTACCGGAAGACATTGGGAATGTCAGTTCTTCATCACCCATAAGACCTGCAAGCCTTATACGTTCCATGTTAGTGTAAGCATAATCAAGACCGTAACCAAGAGCTGCAGTTGTTGGGTCCATTACGATGCTGTCCCTTGGGACACCACATTGCTTCATGAGCTTCCTGTTGAGTTCCTTCTGTGCGTTGATCTCAAGCTGTGTCCAGGAAAGTACTGCATGACCATGGTCTGTTGCAGCCTTTGCAACCCTTTCGTAATCAAGGTTGAGACTTGCAGATGCCAGAAGCACACGCTCGCCTTCTGCGACCTCAGCTGCCTTTTCAAGAACCTCGGGGTCCTTCTGCGGGTTACCTGAGCCACCGATGACGATAGGTACGTCAACTGCCTGAAGGACATCCTCTACGACCTTTGCTGCTTCCCTTGCAGGAGTGTCGTTAATCAGAGGGTCTGTTGAGATAAGGTGTATTGTTACCATATCTGCGTTGAAGTCACGTACGACCTTCTTTGCCCATTCTGCAGGATCGTTGATAACATCTTCATAGTTGCCTTTGACAGATTTTGCCATTCCGATAGGCATATCGAAGACATCCATTGTAACGTAGTTGCGATGTGGCATTTCAGCATCGAAGTAATATGGAAGTGCATTCTCTCCACCAAGAGTGACAGTGCTCTTCCTTGAACCACCATCTGCTGATGTAGCACCAAGGGTCACTTCCTGAATAGGAGTTGCCCATTCGCTCATCTTAGAAACATCGAACTTTGCAGGAATGAGGTCCTGTATCCTGGACTGTCCGGCTACAGGTGCCTGTGGAAGTCCGCCCATGGATGCAGCGAAAAGCTGGTCTACAGGGTATCCCAGCATCCTTGCGATATTTGCGACATGTAATGAGATCTGTGCAGCTTCATGACCAAGTGCATAGGCCATAGCAGGATTAAGACCTCCGCCTCCACTGATATCAAGCTCAATGTCTCCTTCTATGGTCACTCCTTCAAGTGACTCGACATCAAGATCTTTAAGGATATCAGTAAGACCTGATAATTTCATCTTATTTGACATATGAGTTCCACCATTTAATTAAGTGAAGTAATGAAAGTTCTTACAAACCAAGTTTCTCTGCGATCCTTCCAACCTCTTGTACAGCAACAGACTCGTCGGGAAGGTCGAAAAGGGGTAACCCTTTAAGGTCTCTTTCTGCGATCATGCTGTCCATCGGAACAGTTCCGATGAGTTCGAGATCAAGATCTTTTGCAGTTTTCTTGATTTCTTCCTTATTGACATCTGTGACCTTGTTCGCAACAACATAGATATTCTTTATATTGGTCTCAAGTTCCTCGGTAAGTTCCCTTATGCGCTCGGCAGTCCTCAGACCACGCCTTGAGCCATCGGTAACCACGATGAGATCATCAACATCACGAATGATCTTACGACTGAAATGCTCAAGACCTGCTTCCGTATCGAGAATGACAACATCATAATTCTTTACGACCTTGTCCATGATACCACGAAGCAGGTTATTGACATAACAGTAGCATCCTGAGCCTTCAGGACGACCCATTACGATAAGGTCGTACTTTGGCATCTCCTCAAGGATCTCATAGATCTTTGATTCGAAGATGGATTCCTTGTTAATGTCAGGAGGGAAATTGTCCCTTTCATCCTGCATGAACTGTTTCATATCACCGACTGTCTTGATAGTTTCGCAACCAAGGGTCTCCGGAAGATTTGTATCCGGGTCTGCGTCGATAGCGAGGACAAGCTTATCAGTTCTTGTAAGATGGCGGATGAGAAGACTGGTTATTGCAGTCTTCCCCGTTCCACCCTTACCTGTTATTGCAATTACTTTTGTCACAGAAGGCCTCTTTTACTCCTTTTTCTGGATAATCACTTTGTCTATGCTGACCTTTGCATTCTTGAGGATGATCTTGACACCGCCAGTTCCGGATGAAGGTGGCATCATCATTGGCATACCCTGCATTGGCATTGCTGCCTGCATCATAGCCGGTGCTGCAAATGTTGCTGCTTCTTCCTCTGCCTCTTCTTCGGCCTCAGGTTCTTCCTCTGCTTCCCATCTCTCGACTATTGGATGTTCCTTGTCAGTAAGGAAACTTCTCAGTGAATCAAGATCCGGAGCATCTTCTTCAGTTGCAACCTTATCAGCAATATCAGCAGGTATGTCAGAAAGCACACGATCTTTCAGGTGTTTTGGCATCCATACAACACGATCCCATCCGCCATCAGACTGAATGAACTTTGGTGACCTGAAATAATTGATACCTATACCAAGGAAACCAACTACCTGTTTTCCACCACCGGTCTGACCTGCCATTGTAGAGAATGGAAGACCATTTGGTGCAGTGCCTGCATAATCCCTGTCTACCCAGCCAATACCATCTACCTCAGGTATGTAGAAACCTACTACCTCGAAGCAACCACATGATGTGTGCGGATATTCAAAGAAAGAGTGAAGTTTGATACGGTCATATTCACCGCTTGAAAGTGACTTTGCGATATCGTTCACACCGGAGAACTCACCGGATTCAGCATCGATCACATCGCCCTTAGGGATTGCGAACTGTGGACCCTCAGGATCGACCTTTGCTGCTGCGCGGCCGTCGAACCAGTTAATAGCACCACAAAGTGAGATCCTGTCTGGTGTGATAACACAGACGTTGGATGGAGCAAATGACTGACAGAGACTGCAGCCATAGAATGTGTCTACATCCTCATCGTGCAGGTCACGTGTCCTGTCATCCCTTGACTTGTAGATGGCCTTTACGTTGTCCATCTCTTTCTCGATCTCTGCAAGATCTGTCACATAGACAGCTTCGACCTTCTCTATGAATGGAAGTTCGTTCTTGAAGAGCATCATAACAGCCTGTGCTATTGGCTCAAAGGATGTTAAGCCCTTAGCCACAGCATCCTTGCTGACACGTATCCATACATCGTAACGCTGATTCAGGTGCATTAAGCCCTGGATGTAGTTCTGGAAATCGTGGTTCCTACGTTCGACTATAGACTCAAGGTCTTCTTCCACAAGTTCTCCTGCGATCTTGTAGATCATTGCGAACGGATGTCTTGATCCCTCTTCCATTTCTGAAAGATCAGGACCGATAAGTGTGAACTTACCATCTTCCACTTCATCCATAGGTGTAGCTCTTACAAGCTCGTAACCTTTTGATTTCGGTCCTGAGAGTTCGACATGCATGCCGTCCTTTCTAATCCTTTCCCCTTCGAACATAGGGGATATCTCAAAGGGGAATTCCTCTGCCATATTTTGTCCTCCGTAATTGTAACCTAATGTTTGTAATATGATTTATGTGATTTTGTCGGGTCTTATAAATTCTCGATCAGTTCATCCAGTGCTTCGACGTGGACCTCCGGAGTTATGTTACCAAAAGACATGGTAGCATTCTGGAGATAATGTCTGTCAATAGAGATAGTTTTGAGTTTAGAGAAGCTCTTCAGACCTGAATATACCTGGTTGATATAGTACTTGAAATGTCCCAGTGAAATTATTGTGTCATACTGGCCTTTGCCATCAAGACCGGTCCAGTTAGGATCACAAAGATATGTTGCAAGAGCGTGGACGTTGATGTATTTTGCATCCACACCTGCATCTACGAAGCCCTTGATAGAATGGCCGGTAGCAGCTACCGGCATATCAGCTTTCTTTGCGATCTCAATAGCACGTTTCAACAACTCTTCGTCTTTGAGGATCTGGGATCCTACAACGAAAAGAGGGCGCTTTGATTTTGATATCAATTTTCCTGCAACATTTGGCTGGACCGCTTTTGAGGTCTTGCAGCCATATGAGCAGTGCATCTGCGTGTTCTTAATTACGTCGACCATGATTAAGCCTCCTTGCAAAGTCTCTTAAGGTTGGTCGGCTGTGCTGAAACATCTGATTTCATCACTGGTCCTGAAAGGATCTTCTTCCTCTTCCAGTCGATCTCCCAACCATGTTCTTCTTCCAGTATCTTAAGCAGCTTTTCACGTTTTGCAAGCGGAAGATCTGTCTCTGTCCTGACGAACTTGTACCAGTCTTCAGGCATGACACCAAGATATTTCTGGCTAAGCTCAATGTAATGTGTCAGTTTGATCATCCTTCCCATGTTGTTATCACTTGGGCGGATACAGCTCTTTGCAAGCATTGGCATCATTTCCTCAACGGTCTCTGCAGTAGTAAGCAGATATTCCGGAGCGGCCGGGATCTTTATTTCACTTCCATCCCTTGCATCGTAGACACTCCACTTATCCTCCTCATAAGGCTTTGAGATAAGTGCCCTGCGGTACTTTGAACCATGAGGCCCGAGAATTACCGGGATACCAAGCCTTGAGCAGCCTGTTCCAATGGAAGCTGCCTTCTGGGAATATGCACCCCATGCAACACCAACAGCACCAACACGGTTGAGTGTATAATCTGCGATCTCTTCATAGTTACCGGAGATATTCTTCTGTGCAAAGATAGCTGCGACCTTGATGACCGCTCCGGTGATATGGGAGTTGGAAACACATGAACCTACGTTCATCAGGCCTCCGCTCCTGAACCTTGAAGGATATTGCTCATAAAGTGTCTGGCCATCCTCGTTCTTGTACATACCAAGGTCCATTGCAGAACAACCGGAAACAACAACAATGTAGTTCCTTCTAAGCATTTCATCTGCGACTGTGTAAAGGTCCTTCGTACCATCAGGATAGTTGGAACATCCGACAAGTGCAATGATACCAGGTGTTGTACCAAGAACAAGGTTAACACCTTCTTCCCTGATCTCCGGATCACTGATAGGTCCTCTACCGGCACGAACTTTTCCAACTTCTTCACTGATCAAATGCTGTGAAGATTTCTCGATAACGTTAACGATATCGATATCCTTTGGACATGCGTATTCACAGCGTCCACATGCGATACATTTGTCATGGATCCACTCGAACTTTGCGAAGTCACCCTCTTTTGCGAGTTTCATTGCTTCGCTTATTGGCAGGTTATCAGGACATGCTACCTCACAGGCAAGACAGTGAACACATTTGTCGACCTGTTCCTTTAGCTCTTCCTCTGTAGGAAGTGCCTTGATACCTTTCTGTTCCCTTATCTCGGACATCATCATGGTAAGACGGGGTGCAAGCTCTCCGAGCTTCTCATAATCGAACATGAGAACACCTTTCTCCTTACCGGTGGTAAGGTCTTCAATGATGTCTTCGATGCTATCATTGGAACGGTCCTTAAGTCCGTACATGACCTTGTCGTTAGTTGTAATGACAGGTATCATGAGCTTACTTGCTTCTTCAAGAACATCAGCGCGGATACACTGTTCATCGACAATGATAACGTCAGGAATTCCGGACCTGATGGTCTTAAGCTCTTTTGCAAGAGTACCAACGATCTTTGCTCGTGGAGGGGTCCTGTCGCCTGCTTTGTAACGAGTCATGTCAAGTGCAGTACAGCACAGGCCTCCGAGCTCCATCTTATCGTTAAGGCCCTTTTCATCCATGTAATCAATGATATCAGTGATAGCTGCAACGTTGTGTCCGATAACGATCAGTGTGGGTTTTGAAGCATCAAGACATCCCATTCCGATATCAGCAAGAGGTGGTTCCTCATCAGATTTGGGGAAATCGAGACAGGATATCTGTGCGATATCTGAGATCTCCATACCAACATGGTCAAGCATACCACCATGAAGTGCCTTTGATTCGAAATCAATTGCTGCTCCTTCCTGACCCACGTGAATCGCTGCAAGCAATTGCGTAAGCTGTTCTTCAACATAGCTTAGAACATCATCAAGGTCTCCGAGCGTTTTTGGCTGAACACCTGTGACAAGCTGGACATTTGGAGCAATAATATTAGTAGCACCAACATCGAGAGCGAAATCCCTTCCATGCAGGTCGATCAGGTGGTGAAGAAGATGTCTTCCGTGTCCGGAGTGCGCTGCTGCACCTGTGATGACACGAAGCATGAACTCACGTGCATTGTGGCCTTCAAGGTTGATACCACATGCTCCTTCTTTGTTACCGCTAAGATCACATGGTCCGAAAGTACAGTAACAACACTGGTCACACATTGGAGTATAGACCGGATTGTACCTGTCCAGAATATTGTGATCCCAATCTCTTAGTGATGAGACACCGGGCTTAACTGTAGGCCCCATTTCAGCATCAATGCTTTCAGCTTCCTTTTCAATAGCACCTACAATGTTGTTGATGGTGATCTGAACATTTTCAAGGTCATCGATAGAAAAGCTACCTGTAGTTAGCTCACTCATATGTTTTCTCTCCTCCTGGATTGAACATTTCATAGTTAGAGGGGTATATAGACTATTCCCCGAGGGTGTTACGAATTATCTAAAACGTAATAACTGACATATAGTCTTTTGAATGTGGGTTTAGTATGTGAATCTCATATATAAATATTTTGGCTATTTGTCATGATTATACTAGATAATTCTTTTGTGAGTTTACACCGTTACAAAAACTAAAAACGATATGCAAACCCATTAAATTATAAAAATCGTGCTCACAGTTAAATATAATATCCTATGTTTGGACGTACCTTTAGAAATCATTTTATTTGATAGCAGATATTGACATATTAGATCATAATAATGTAATTTGTGATCGGGAGGATACTTTGGATAATAAATGCTGGATATGTGGCAAACAGGAACCTATGATGTTTACCTGTCGTCATTGTGGTAAGACATTCTGCTCAGACCACAGACTTCCTGAAAGACATGCCTGCGAGGGACTTGATCGCAATGCAGGATATTCTTCAGGGACTTCCGGAACATCAGGAAACTATAACGGAAGCACTACCGGAGGTCAGGCATACGGAGCGGGAACGGAAATTGATGACGTTATAAAGAATATGATGAAAGATGCAGCCAAAACTGCTGCAAAAGGAGCAGCCACAGGTGCAGTTCACAGGACAAGGTCATCAATATCAACAAGTCCTTCAATGGCCATTATATTCATCTGCATCATTTCATTCTTCCTTGAGCTGATACCAGGTTATGTGGAACTATTCCAGCTTGTCCCGAGCACTGTTTTCCTGAAACCATGGACCTTGATAACACACATGTTCCTGCATGCCAGTTTCGGGCACATATTCTTCAATATGCTGGTACTATTCTTCTTTGGAAGAGAACTGGAAAAACGTATAGGAAAAGACATGTTCCTGTATGTGTACTTCATTTCGGGAGTTGTTGCAGCCATTGGATATGCACTTACCACCAGTGTCAGCTACTATCCTATGGTCGGAGCCAGTGGTGCCATCATGGGAGTTTTCGCCACACTAACTATATTAGCCCCGGATATGCAGGTATATGTATACTTCATACCAATGAGGATAAAATACGCCCTCATGCTCTTTGTACTGCTTGACTTTGCATTGATAGGAGCTCCTGACATGATCGCCCATACCGCTCATCTTAGTGGTGTTCTGGTTGGACTTTACATGGGACTTCGGATCAGGAATTCCAGAAAACAACGCAGAAGAGCAGAGTATGATCCTCGAAGGTGGTGAATCTGAAAACTGATAAACGCCACCTTTCAAGATACCGGCCAAAACCAGAAGAAGGGGAGGAAATCCCCATACAATTTATTGAACTGGAAGAAAAGATCGCTGGATGGTCACCTGAACTTAAAAGGACCATCTACCTTACTGCACCATGCAATTATGATCCTGAAAAGCTTAAACGTGTGCGTGAGGTATTTCTTCTTAAAGTATACAATTGGTTTCTTGATGGAATAAGTGTAATAGAACTATCTCACACAGAACGCATCCAGTTCGAAGATGTAATGAATGATTTTCTCCTCTACGGAGGAGAATTGCGTTATACAAGAAAAAAACAGGGGAAAAAGGCCATCAACCATTTCAGGCTTGAAGACCGACCTGTAGAAGTACGTGCAAAAAGAAGGTTTCTTGGAGAAATATTGTAAACCTTTTTTTATAATGTCGAATAGTATTTTTAAAAAATTCCCATACATTTTAACGAACAATAAGCTTTATCCATTAAGCTTGTATTAAAGATACATCAAATTTCGATTATCTATTATTCATGATCTCTTAAGAGGTGCTATTTATGGAAAATGATCCATTCAAGGAAATTCAGAGACAGATCGAAGGGCTTAAACGTCAACTGCAGGAAAAAGATGAAATGATCATGGACCTGGATGGTCAGATTACTGAATTGACAGCTTACATTAATATGCTTCATGAAAGGTTCACCGGGCTTTCTCTGGAAATGGGCGAACTATTTGAGTCCAATCCTTCCAAAAAGCGTGGAACATATGCAAGGGATTCAATTGTGTATCAGTCCGAATCCGAAGAAACAAAATAATACCTTTCAATTCTTTTTTTAATGAAATAACTAATTATATATTTAATACTAAAAAATAAATTCCACATAGTTAATGCTTTAAGGCAGCCAATGTATAATTAGAGTATGACTTTTCTGAAGCTGCCTGATCACAAAACCAAGATAGTATGCACCATAGGACCTGCTTCTTCATCGGAAGAGGTCTTGCGTGAACTTATACTGAATGGAATGAACGTTGCGAGGATCAACTTTTCCCATGGCAGTTTTGAAAGCCATGGAAAAGTCATCCGTACGATCAAAAAGCTATGCAAAGAACTGGATGTTGTCATTTCCATTATGGCAGATCTTCCTGGCCCAAAGATCCGTGTAGGTCAGCTTCAGGATGAGCCTCTTACCTTACAGAAAGGAGATAAGATAAAACTGACAACGGATAAGATCGTAGGCTCAGGAAATCTGATACCTGTAGATTTTGATAAGCTTCCTTACTGTATTGCAAAGACCACAGATGTTTACTTCAATGACGGCTTCATCCAGATGAGATGTAGTGGTGTCTGCAACAATGAAGCTGAATGTGAGGTCGTTGTAGGAGGCCTGCTTTCCTCCCATAAAGGTGTGAACCTGCCAGGAACTGATCTTTTACTTGATCCTGTTACAGAAAGGGATCTTGAGATCGTGGATTTTGCCTTAGGTGAAGGAGTCAATTGTTTCAGTGTATCTTTCATCGAGCGTGGTTCCGATATAGAGAAAGTAAGATATCATGCTGAGAAAAAGGGCCATTCCGTCTTCCTTGTGGCAAAGATCGAAAGAAGCCAGAGCTTGAAGCACATTGATGGCATACTTGACATGACAGATGGACTGATGGTCGCACGTGGTGATCTTGGCGTAGAGATCCCAATAGAAGAGGTCCCGATAGTCCAGAAGGAGCTGATCCAAAAAGCTAATCTTCGCGGGATACCGGTAATAACTGCAACCCACATGCTTGAATCAATGACCGAGAATATCCGACCAACACGCGCCGAGGCTACTGATGTGGCAAATGCCATCCTTGACGGAACCGATGCTGTAATGCTATCCGGTGAAACGGCCGTTGGAAAATACCCTGTCGAGACCGTAAGGACAATGGTCAATATAGCAAAGCAGACAGAGAAGTGGCGGACAAAGAAAAGCTTTGGCCTTGACCTTATCAGAAAAGGCATCGATGAGACCATCATGAACATAAGTGATGTTATTTCACTTCAGGTACACGAAGCTATCAACAGGCTTCCCATAGAATATGTTGTCACACCTACGTATTCCGGTGGCACCCCAAGACGCATCTCAAGGTTCAAGCCAGAAGAATGGATAATTGCCATGAGCCATCTGGACCTGACATGTGAGCAGCTGGCATATTCCTATGGCGTATATCCCATCAAAGTGATGGATGGGTTTGAAGGCCTTGAAGATAAGGTAAACAATACCATGAGAGCAAAGGGCATAGGCAAATCCAAAGATATGATCGTCCTGACCCAGGGCCATGAAGGTGGTACAAACCTTCTGAAGATCATACAATTGACTTAATTACTTACTACTTAGCTGGCTGCTCGGTTGGCCAACTTATCCGCTTACTTTTTACTTGCTGACCAACTGGATGGCTACTAACTAAATTGAAGTTTAATTTTAAAGTAGCCTTCTATTAAGCCATCAATTATTCAAATTCAAAGTATGCTCTCCAAAAGCAGTAGTGAGATGTCACGCATATCCATCTCTTCATTTTTTTCCTGGCACACGTTTTCCAGATGATGGTAACAGAACGGACAGTAGGAAACAGTTCCATCAGGAGTGTCCTTGAAATGTTCGATGGTAAGCATTGCAGTCTTCGATGAAATTTCCGGGAAATTTGGTTTCACTCCGGCAGGACCACCACAGCATGCTCTTTTTCTGTCGAACATCTCCCTGACCTCAACTCCCATTTCAGAGAGGATCTTTCTTGGGATGTCTGACATTTCCATAATTGCACAGGCATCCCTTATGGATACGGTCTTGTTCAGCTTCTTTGGAATGAGTTTTCCTTCATCAATGAGCTGGTCGAAAAGTGAAAGTGAATATATGACCTCAAATTCAGGTTCACGGAAGAGCTTCGGATATTCTTCCTTAAGAACAAGATAACATCCCGGACATGAAGCAATGACCTTTTTTATCCCGAGGGATTCAAGATATTCAACATACTCTTTTGCATATTCCTTAGCTTCTTCAAGATGGCCATTGTCTATCAGGAAAAGACCACAGCATTTCTCTTCCGGAATAGCCATTGGAGTTATACCTCCTGCATTGAGTATCTTAATGGTGGAGCTGGCGATATCCTGATGTGCAAATGCTATCCAGCAACCTGCCATGTAAGCCACATCAGAGCTATCATTAAGCTCAAGTTCGTCTTTGATCCAGGAATTTCGAATTGAAGCATCCTTCCTTCCCGGACTTCCTGCTTCTAGAATATTCCTGCATATCTGTGATGTCCTAGCAGGCTCTTTTCCATGTTGTGCCAGTATTGCTCTTTCCCTCTGGATAATATCTGTGATCGGAATGTTCACGGGGCATACATCATCGCAGGCACCACAGCGGGTTGAAAGATAAATATCATTAATTTCTTCCTGATCAAGTTCATCTCCATCGAGCAGCTTCTGCAGCAGCATTATCTTCGATCTTGGAGTATACTTGTTGTCCGTCACTTTTGAAATATGACAAACATCATAACATTTTCCACAATCGATACAATAATCCACAGCAAGCAGGTCTTCATCCATATTATTGCTCCTTTGATCTTCCGATGGCATCATATATCTTCTGATACATCAAGCCTTGTATGGAATCGCTGCTCATCTTTATATTTATTATTATTTTCATCAGTATCCTCACTATAAGATTTCACGTCACCCCTTTCCTTACCCTGATAGCAGCTACATTCATATTTGGAATACTCAATGGCATGACCGAATGGCTGGTGCAGTATGTTACCGGGGGTGCCGGTCGAATATTTTCTCTTCTGGGAATCCCCATATATTGTGGAGCAGTGATAGCCCAGATCCTGAGACACGGACACTTTATTGAAAGGATCGTGGATGATGTGAAACGAGCCATCAAAGCACCTGATATGGCTGCAGGAGTTGTAGGCTACCTTCTTTCCATTCCACTCATGTGCTGTCTTACTGCATATGTGGTGATGCTTCCCCTTATTGAACAGATGGAGAAGGAACATTCATCAAATGGAAGGCTTTTCTACATGGCAGCCTTTGGAAGTGTTCTCTCATTCGTGCTCATTTTGCCATTGCCGGTTGTTTATAGCATGACCACGACTTTCAGCGTCCCGCCATCAGAGAGTTTCAGCATCAATCTAATAACAGTCCCTCTTTCCATATTCCTGCTAGGCATCGGTTACGTTGTCTCGAAAAGGCTTAGCAGAGGCCAGCAACACCCGGTTCCGGAACTTGAAGGACTGGTGGAACCAGTCATGTTATCCATTCCCAGATGGAAGATCTGGCTACCAATTGCACTACCAGTCCTCCTGATCACAATAGGCTATTTGTTCTCACCGCTATCAATGATCAGTGACGTGAACATCGCTCTTGTGATCTCAGTATTCGCCTCACTTCTGCTGGTAAGCGAAGGGCCACGAAGGCTCGCACTTGAGAAAGGGACAAAGAATGCAGGCATCATACTCTTTGACCTCTGTGGCGCAGGGGCCCTTGGTTTCGTAATATCGGCAAGCAGTTTCCCGGATGAGGTCTTTGCATTGATATCCGGCATTCTCCCGGTTGTAGTAATACCCTTCGTACTTGCAGTCCTCATTCAGACGGCACAGGGCTCCCGTGTGGTCACAGCAGTCATCACAGCAACAATCCTCGCTGGCACAGATATTGTTGCTTCAATTCCAACGATCCCTCTCATACTGATGATCTCAGCCGGCACACTGGTCGTTTCATATGTCAGTGACCCTTATTTCTGGCTGATACAACGCTCTACAGGAGATTCTATACCAACTGTCGTTCGCAGGTTCACGCTTCCTCTTGCAGGTGCCGGGATTCTGATCTTCTGCTGTGCCATGGTACTTTTCGTGCTTGGCTGAAGCCTTGATTAAGGAACAAAGCGGAAAGGAAAAGAAAGAAAAAGCAGGACAATTCTAAAATCCCATCAGGCCAAACTATAATCTATGCTGTCTGACAGGGTTGTTGTGATCAAAGGTGATATTGTAGAACTGGATGTTGATGCCATCGTAAATGCTGCTAATAATTCCCTTCTGGGAGGTGGCGGAGTGGATGGTGCTATCCATGCTGCAGCGGGACCTGAGCTTCTTGAGGAATGCAGGAGCCTGAAGGGCTGTCCAACAGGAGAGGCAAAGATCACCTCCGGTTATCATCTTCCTGCAAAGTGGGTGATACACACCGTCGGTCCGATATGGAGGGGAGGAACTTCCGGGGAAGATGAAATGCTGGCTCGATGCTATCGCAACAGCCTGAAAGTAGCGGTAAGGAATAGTGTGAGAACTATCGCCTTTCCATCAATAAGCACAGGTGCTTACGGATTCCCTGTAGATAGGGCTTCCAGAATCGCGTTAGCTGAGATCGCTGGTTTTCTTGGAAAAGGTAGTTCTATCGAGAAGGTTCTTTTAGTTTGTTTTAATGAAAGAGCTTTTGAGAGCTATTCCCGTGCTCTAGAGGAAATGGCATTATAAAAGGGAAGGGTTAAGATTTGCATTCCTATTTTCACTATCTGTGTTGTAATGGGGGGCTGGTTGATGTGATTAATTTAATTTTCATCCCATATTGCAAGAACTCCGCCAACTGTAAGTAAAGCTCCGGGAATTATCCACCACATCCAGAAGAATAGGCCAAATCCGATTATGCCGGATACAAGCATTAATTTCCCTCCTTTTTTCATGTCAGTTCTGGCAATATTTCCTCCGGCAATTCCTACCAAACCCACTACCAGTGAAACCAGCCCAAAAAATACCATTGCCAGCAAAGAATCAGACAGTGCGAACATCGTGTCGTAGAATATGACCAATGATGTGATTACTCCTAAGGATCCTCCAACAAATCCCAACGCGGTTTCAACCTTTATGCTCATGACATTTCTTCCCCGATATCCCTCATTGCTATAATTCCACCGGCAGTTAGCAGTATTCCCGGGATGATCCACAATGCAAAGAGCAGGAAGAAACCAAATATACCTGATGCCAGCATTAATTTAGCACCTTTCTTCTTTTCCGTTCTAGCAACAACCGAGCCTGCAATTCCAATCATGCTCAATGCCAGTGCTATGAGACCTAAACCCAAGACTATAAAGTTTGCAATTCCAAAAACCTGACTGGGAGCATAGTCTATTATCCTGCTTCCAAATCCGAAATTGTACGCTGCAACCAAAAATGCAATTGCAGAAGCAGCAACTCCGAAGATTCCTCCACTTGCCCCCAATATTATTGCAGTTTCCTTGCTCATGATATTTCTCCAATGATATCCTGCTTCCTGACCAGATAGTAATACAAGATCGCACCTATAAAATTCAGAAAAATTAAGGCAGCCGACCAGATAAGTTTATCATAATCACCTTTGCCAGGAAAACGATCTATGCTCCTTTGTATACAGTCGACCAACATGAATATCCAGAAAACAAGGGCTATTAAGATGATTCCCCATAACGGTTGGCCTATGTGATATGCAAAAACAATTATCGCAAAGAATACAATAAGTCCGGCAAGCATCCATTCTGAATCACTTTTGCTCATTTGCATGCCTTCCCTTCTGATTATATTCAATTTCATCATTTATTCATTTTAAACGTCTTTACTTTATAGCAGAGCATTTCATTATAATAATTTTATGTCCATTTCATCAAATTATTAAGTTTAATGGGATTTTTGATTATTAGAGACATACATTAATAGTTGCATGAGATGAAATTAATTATACATTTGACGATTTGTTTTGTATAATAGCAAAATAAATTAGCAATGTATTTATAGTAAACATACATATGTTGACATATGTTCCTTCCAACAGGAGATAAACAGTTCGAGTTCTGGAAACTGCGAAGGAGTGGATCCCGCAACATCAATATCGCACACTCATTCAACATATCCAGACAGGCAGTATCCAGGGCACTTATTGGCATGGACAAACGTGTTGAAAATATATTGCTTGAGATGGCGAGATCAAACCAGATTCATGTGGAGAGTATGAACATTGAAAGAGGAATATTGTTCGGTCAGTCAATTCCCCTGAATGTTGATGCCTTGATCTTTGTGTCTGAAAAATATGGTGTTCAGGTGTGGTATGAGCACGAGGGAGATTGCAATGAATGCAGCAGGTACAAGGAGTGCATGGAATTGCTCTGGGATTTTGCAGATGAGATGAAGATCAAGCTCGAACAAACGGACGATCCAACAAAACTGGCAGAGGAACTGTTTGAGAAGTTGAGGGAGTTAGTATGACAATAAATGTGGCAGAAACGATACGGAGAATCATGGGATGGTGTCCCAATGCAAATATGGGGAGATTAAAATCATCTCAGCAGATTGATTTTGCAAACACTTCACTGAAACCATCAGGAAAGGTGAATAAAAGAAATTCAGAATGGACAATCGTTGGACTTATAGTATTTTTCGCGATATTCGTATTCACATTTCACATCGGTCAGCTATTATGGGGAATCATTGCAATGGCCCTTGTTTTTTGGTTTTTCATGTTAGCCGACTGTCTGCAAAGAAGCACAGATCGTTTTCCCGGTAAAGGCGAATATGATAAATTGATCTGGTCGGCTGTCCTGATAATCCTGAATTTCATAGGTGCAGTGTTGTATTACTATCTGGTAAAGATTCAGGAAAACAAGACGAACCTACAAAACTGACAGAGGAACAGTTTGAGAAGTTGAGGATTTGGTATGACAATAAATGTGGCAGAAACTATACGGAAAGTCATGGGATGGTGCCCGAATACACCTTCAATGAAATTGAGATCAAATCAGGATCTTGATTTTGTAAACACTTCACTCGAACCTTCCAGAAGATCAAATATTGAACTTGTTCAATCTGAAAACGTGATGTTCCCTGCAAATACTTCCCTGTTTTTCATTATCGTTGTATCAGTTTTAAATGCGGTTCTGTTTTTAGTCAGGGGTGAGAGTTCTACAATCCTGATTCCTACCATCGTTGCAATGTATTTCATATATTACTTCCTTGTAACAAAATTTCTTCAATCAAACGTATTAATTGATGAAAGTGGGATTCATTTACAATCTTTTGAGCTGAAGCATATTACATTAAAGTACAACGAAATAAGATCAGTCAGAGCAAATAAGCGTATTAGATCTACAGTTCTGATCATTCTACTACTGGCAATACCACTATCAGCTCTTGTTTCATTGGCTGTTTATTCAGCAACGATACGCGGTGAGTGGCAAATGATCATATCAATTGCCTCATTAGTGCCCGGATATTTACTTGTAAAACATAAATTGAATGGGAAATATCACGACATAGATACACAATTATCCATCAAATATGAAAACAAAAATCGGTATACAAGATGGTATGAACTTACTTCTGATTATTCAATTATGACAGACGAGATGACAGCATCTAAAATACAGAATGCTATTGAACATTATAGGAGGACACAGTAAATGGTATCCTTTGAAAGTGTCAAAAGAATGATGGGATGGTGTCCAAATGTGGGTGCCATGGAAGCCCGAAATGCAGTACAATTCGAGAATCTGGCAATAAATACGCCTAATAACAGAGGTAAAAGGACTCATAGGGATAACGGGTGGTGGAATAAATACCACAACAGAGTCTTAATGGAATTACTGTTGCTCATGTATCTGGCTGTTTTTACTTTTGATGAGTATGGAAAAGTTAATCTGGACATGTACCTCATAGGCGCCATCAGTGGTTTGTTCTTCCATTTTCTCATGGGAATGAATGACTGGCACAGATTTAATAAGGCTGCTTGCAGAGGGAGCGTACAACCACAAACCACCCGAAAACAAAAAGCGATAACATTTCTGGTTATTATTAGCCTGATTGCTTTCGTTGTATTTTTGGTAACTAATATTACCGGAGGAATGGCATTTGTATCGGGTACCATGCTCTTTGTCTGGATAAAAATCCTCGGAGTGCTCTATTGGGAGCAGAAGAACGGGAAGACATTGATCATTCACAAAATATCCTTTTTTGCTGTGGATATCAATACCCTCAGGACTGAATAAAATGACTGTTTTAATCGAAACTATACGTAAAGTCATGGGATGGTGTCCAATGAAAGATATAGAGTTTAAACCGACTCAAAACAACTGCTCACCGGATTTAAAATCTGAAAATGGGAATTTGAGTCAAATGGATAACCAATCAATCAAAGAAAAAGATATTCCCCTCCAAATGATAGATTGGCGTCAGTTAACGATTTTACTCACCCTTAGTTTGTCTTTTCTGATTTTAGTTTTTAACGATCAGTTTACCATAACACCGGTAGGCCATCTTATCCTTGTGTTAGTTCTCATTATGTTGATGGCATTTTTCTTCCTGTTCGATCACAACCGGGTTTCCATTGGTTCCGAAATACTGATGATAAAAACACCTCTGTTCAAACCGATAAACATTCCAAAACAGAAGATTAAAGAAGTAAAGACTATTGACAATACCGTGTACAGGAAAAAGCCGCTCTATATTGTTCTCATTATAGTTATGCTACTGGCCTTTTTTGTGCATACCCGGTACTTATACAACTTGTCAACAAAATCTCTATTATTGGAAGACATAAGATCAAATACCACAATGGTTGTGTTCCCTTATTTTCTTTATATATATATGGTTTATAAAAATCATCGGAGATCCCATTGTCCAAAAGCGATTAAGATACATGCTGAAAATAAGGCCATCACGCTATTTCCAAGAAATGATATTGAGTATCAAACTCTGAAGGAGATATTGGAGAAATGATTGATAGTTTTGCAGAAAATATTAAGAAAATGATGGGGTGGTGTCCGATGAAAGATATAGAGTTTAGACAAACGCAAAAAAATTGCTCACCGGATTTCCAGTCTGCAAGTTCTTTGGGTAAAACAGTTAATGTTCGACAGGTCCAATCTGCTAACGTAATCTTTCCAACCAATAGCAACTTGTACACTGCTTTCTTAATGATAGGATTTAGTGTATTGCTTCGCCTTCCTTCACGTCTTGGTCTTTTGAATTATTTGATAATTCTGTCAGTGACGTATCTTTTATGCTATTTCCTTGTGGCCAGGAGCTTTCAGGCAAGTATTTTGGTCAATGGTTCTGGTGTGCATTTAAGTTCCATCGGGCTTAAAAAAATTACATTAAACCACAGTGAGATTGGTTCCATCATTGCCAACAAGCTTGTACAGCACTCAAAGAAAACACTCCTGATGTTGAAAATCATAGCTTTTCTAATAATTTTTGCATTCGTCACACATATGGTTATGCTGGGGGAATGGCGAACAATTATATCAATGGTCCCACTGTTGCCATTATCCCTTTTTGCATATCAAAAACAGAAAAAAGATTACTACAATTTGGATACACAATTATACATCGAATACAAAAATAAGAAATGGTATAAATTGAGCCCTTATTATTCGCTTATAACTGATGAGGTGACAGCATCCGAAATACAGGATGCGATTGAGCATTACAGGAAGACACCGTAAAATGCCTTCCTTTGAAAGTGTTAAAAGAAAAGGGGTGATGGTGGATCACTCCACCATTTCCTCATTCCCCTCTGCCCAGGCAGGCTCGTTTATAGCAAAGAATTCAAGGTCAACATGTCCGGTGTTCTCCGTGGATTGTTTTGAGTTTGCAGGTATGTGGACAAGCTTTCCTTTGCTCAGCTCAACTGGCATATCTTCTATGTAAAGCACACCTTCACCTTCAAGGACATAATATACCTCGGGGTTCTTCATCATATGAGATTCAATGGACTTACCTGGCTTAATTATCACATGAGCAATACTGTAATTGACTTCCAGTTCTTTATCAGTTGTTTCAGGGTGGAATAAATTACCAATAAACACGTCTCCAAAACGGCTGAAGTGTTCAAGATCTTCAAGATCATTGGTGTAGATGTAGTCATCGAGATAAAAGCCGGAATTCACAAGGTATGTCTGGTTATCGATCGTAGTTCTCTTGACGAATGTATACTTCTTGGAAGGAGAAGTCTCGCCAGGTTTTGGCCAGTAATAATCGACCCATCCCTCACCCTCTTCACTTAAAGCAGTGTCTATGAACATCCTGCCGAACGGTTTACCGTTATAATCTTCAAGATCTTTCACATCCTCGCCCTCACCGCTTGCTTTAGGAGGGTAAACAACCCGTATTCCTTCAGCCTTCCAGACGGTGATGTAGGAATCATCATGATACCACTGACTGTTGTTCTCTCTGAATTCAGGAAATGCAAGCTCTCCTTTTTCATCGATCAGTTCAATAGCGGCATTGACCAGAGCAATTCTATCCTGTTTCTGGGATAATAGCTCATTATGTGCTTCTATGATGATTTGATCTTCCTGTTCACTCATTTCTGTATTATCTGGCTGCACACAGCCTGCAGCTACCAGCAACAGAATTGCCATGGACAGAACGCAAAGTATCTTTTTTAGTTCACTCATATTATCAAACCTATTGAATATTTAAGGAGAAAGTTTAAAATTTTACATATAATAGATCAACAAAAAAGCAAGGATGTTCTTTTATCTCTTCTCTGCTTCATTCCAAATTAAATACAAGATCCGGTTATCTGTAAAAGTTACTAATGCCTACTTCTTTAAAAAAGTGGAGTGAGAAATCACTCCAGAATTATCTCGTGCTCTGGTTTCCAGGCAGGCTCGTTTATAGCAAGGAACTCGAGGTCAACATCTCCGGTGTTCTCCATGTGCTGCTTTGCGTTTTCAGGTACAAGGACAAGTTGTCCTTTCCTAAGTTCAAACGGCACATCTTCTATGTAGAGAATACCTTCACCCTCAAGAACATAATATGTTTCCGGGTTCTTCATAATAAGGGGCTCAAGGAAATCACCTGGTTTAATTATAAAATGTGCAATGCTGTAGTCTATATCCAGACCCATATCAACTCTGTTCGGGTTGATCAGATTTCTAATGGTTGCTTCTCCAAAGTGGTTGATATCTTCAATGTCTTCAAGGTTTTTATTATAGGTGTAGTCATTGACGTAAAAGCCGGAATGCACAAGATATGTCTCGTTACCGATGGTAGTTCTCTTGACGAAAGTAGATTTCTTGGAAGGAGCGGTCTCACCTGGTTTTGGCCAGTAATAATTTACCCATCCCTCGCCATCTTCGCTTAAAGCAGTGTCTATAATCATCCTGCCTAATGGTTCACCGTTATAATCTTCAAGATCGAGCACACTTCCGCCTTCACCACTTACTTTAGGAGGGAAGACAACACGTATTCCTTCAGTCTTCCAGACGGTGATGTAGGAATTATTATTGTACCACTGGCTGTCCTTTTCTCTGAATTCAGGAAATGCAAGTTCTCCTTTTTCATCTATAAGTTCAATAGCAGCATTGACCAGGTCTATTCTTTCCTGTTTCTGGGAATATAGCTCACTCTGCTCTTCTGCTAGCAATATATCTTCCTGTTCACTGGCGTCCGTATCTTCAGTTGATTCAACACAACCCATCCCCAGGGTTGATATAAGTAGAATAAAAATTAAAATGCCTGTTATTTTTTTCATCGAATAATCACAGGCACACTAATAGAGCTTTACTATATTTGTATATTTCTAAAGTTTATTATGTGGTGTTTTGTTACGCACTCATCATTTTTTCCTTTACGATATGCTCACAACCCAAGTCTGTTCACTCTAAAACGTCTATGCACTTTTAGCTCCATTGATGTCTGTTTACATTCAATCAATTGTATTATTTTTTACGAATAACTTCGAAACATTAAAGTATGGTCCTTGTTAACAATTACCATTATCCGAGCTTGCTACATGTTAGCAAGCGTCAAACAAAAAAATGGCAAGTGGTATTTATGTTAGGTATTGATGACCCTCAGATATGGTTGGCCTATGTCCTGTGCATCGTAAGTGCACTGGGATGTATGGTATATGGGCTTTTAAAGTGGAACGAAGAAGAGGACGAGGAGTGCTAAGATGGCGGTCAGTACTTCAACCCTGGGAATATTTGTCCTGATCTATATGCTCGCCGTTTTCTATTGCGGCTGGCTTGCATACAGGAGAACTAAAGAGGTCGACGACTATATGCTCGCAGGAAGGAAGGTCAATCCTTACATTCTCGCACTTTCCTATGGTGCAGCATTTATCAGTACAGCTGCGATCATCGGTTTTGGCGGTGTGACAGGAACGCTTGGCCTGGGAACCCTCTGGCTCGTATTCATGAACATATTTGTAGGTATTTTCATCGCTTTTGTCGTATTTGGAAAAAGGACAAGAAGCATTGGCGTGAACCTTAATGCTGTTACATTCCCTGAACTTCTGGGAAGACGGTTCCAGTCACGTTTCATTCAGGGTTATTCCGGAGCTCTTATCGCTTTGTTCATGCCTCTTTATGCAGGAATTGTCCTTATCGGTGGTGCAAGATTCATGGAAACTGCACTTTCCGTTGACTATAATATTGCTGTCCTTATCCTGACAGTTATTGTTGCTGCCTATGTTATCACAGGCGGATTGCTTGCTGTTATGTATACCGATGCGTTGCAGGGAACCCTTATGCTTGGTGGTATGGCAGTTCTTCTCGCACTTACCTATGCAAAGCTTGGCGGTATCGTTGAAGCTCATCAGGCACTCACTAATCTTGCACCACTTGTACCTGAAAACCTGGCTGCAGGTGGCCATCAGGGATGGACAGCAATGCCGGCCTTCGGTTCACCCATCTGGTGGACAATGGTGTCAACCATCATCCTCGGTGTTGGCATAGGTGTGCTTGCACAGCCACAGCTTGCGGTCAGGTTCATGACCGTTGACAGTAAGAAATCCCTGAACAGGGCAGTCTTCGCTGGTGGTCCTTTCATCTTCATGATGGCAGGTGTCGCATACATTGTAGGTGGACTTTCAAACGTTTACTTCTTTAATACTACCGGAATGCTTGCCATTGAAGTTGCAAAAGGAAACATGGACGTCATCATGCCTGAATACATCAACACTGCAATGCCTGAGATGTTCGTCATCGTCTTCATGATCACCTTGCTTGCAGCTGCAATGTCAACCCTTAGCTCACAGTTCCACACAATGGGAACAGCCATCGGACACGACTTCTATCGCGAGTTCATGATGAGAGGGAATGCAGGAAAGACCGTGGATGTTACAAAGATCGGTATCTCAGTGGCCATCCTGGTCAGTGTTATCCTTGCATACATTTTGCCTATTAGCATCATTGCAAGGGCTACTGCGATCTTCTTCGGACTTTGTGCAGCAGCTTTCCTCCCAACTTATATGGGTGCACTCTTCTGGAAGAGAATGACAAAAGAAGGTGCAATTGCAAGTCTTATCGTTGGTACTTTCAGCAGCCTTTTCTGGCTAACTTTCGTCCATGCAAAAGAAGCAGCTCCTCTTGGAATCTGTCAGGCACTCTTTGGCACAGAGACATTGCTCACAGGCACATGGACAGTTATTGATCCGATCCTTGTGGCAACCCCTCTGGCAATGCTGGTTGCAATTGGTGTAAGTCTTGTTACGACCCCACCAGCAGTGGATCACCTTGAGAAGTGCTACGGAACTAAGAATTGAGAGTATATTACTGGGATATTATGAGTTGCAGGCGATCTCAAAGCCTGCATCTGGCTTTTTTTATTTTATTTTATTTTATTTTTCCTTTAGATATTATTGTATTAAGTTCGAATCAAATCCCCCGCATGATTGTTTTGGGATATAGGTAACGTGATAAACGATATATTGTAGGAAATCTATCTAACCACAAAAAAAGACCTTATTAGATACCTTCTAAATCATGTTTTGGAATTGTGAAAACGTACTGATCCAATATTGAGCTACCTTTTTCTCCCGTGACAAAATCTACGAACATCTGTGATTCTTTCTGGTGTTGGGTTGATGTAACTACAGCTATGGGATAATAAATAGTTTCACTCATCGGTACAGAATTTATCACTTCTATGGTATCTGGTTTTGCAGTCTTGACATCTGTCATGAAGACAAATCCGGCATCAACTTCTCCCCTCTCTACATGAACCATTGCGGATTTTACCGTGTCACCTACTATCATCTTATTTTGCACGTTATTCCATAAGCCATTTTCAATCAGCGTTTGTTTTGCATACTTACCCACTGTTGAAATCTGTGTATCGGTGGATGCTATCTTTTTTACTTCAGGCTTTGAAAGGTCCTCCATTGTTGTTAGGTTAAGAACATTGCCTTTTGGAACTATTATCACAAGGTAACTACCTGCAAAGTCTTTTCGGGAATCGTTGTAAACGAATCCATCAGAAGCCAGAATATCCATTTGGACTCTATCTGCTGGAGCATACACATCTATAGGTGCCCCTCCTTCAATTTGCATCCTTAGAGAACCAGCATTTGCAAAGTTCATTATGACATCTATATCAGGATTTTCAGCCTCAAATTCTTCTTCCATATCTGTGAAAACTTCAGTCAACACTGCTGATGCAGATATGGTGATGGAGGTCGGTTTCTGTTCGTCATCATTCGAGTTAATTGAGAAAGCCGAAAGAACTATGACAATAATGATTGCTATGGCAACCATTAACGTTTGATTTCTTGTATTCATAAAAAGCACCTTCATTTTCGTATACTTAGAGTATAGAGATTGAAATTTTATTCATCAGACTCCATGCTTTATTTCTATAAATGGTAGCAAGAGCGTTATGTTTAACTGAACCGAACGCTAATTGGTAACTGTACAGTAGTATATAAAATTTTTGAATTGTATCTGTGCTTATATAAAGTTCAGAGGCTCTTTTAATGTAACTTATATGAATATATTTGAAAGTTGCTAGGAAAACTAGAAAATAAGTAGAATATCAAATATTCATACAGTTATCATTGTCATCTAGCGTACAAAAAAACGAGTTTCCTTTTTACTAGACGTTTTGATCAGGGTTGTGCAAGGGGACAACACTATCCCGTACACTTTTTTCACGTTGTATATATCCCCACACATAAAATCGGGGATATAGGTAAGCACGAAAAACCAAACTCCCAAAAATTTCATATTTAAAGATGAACATTGTTTATTTTTTAGAGTTGTCCTATTTACTTGTTAACTTTTTTCTGAAAAATGTTTGGTTTATATTTAGTAACTAATTATTATCAAATTTTATTATTTTATTTTTTAAGCAACCAAACAAAAATAAGAAGTGTTATATAATTCATATTATGATAACACATTCAATTATTTTATAGCCTTTGATGGAGAAATTTGATGAATATTTGGAAAATATTAAATATAGCTCTCTTTATTCTAATATTGAGTTCTTTTTCGGCAAATGCAGCACAAATAAGTGAATATGAAGCTTCAAAAATAACATCATCTTATACTTATGATGGAGAACTATGTGAGGCATATGGGCCATATGAATATAACAACAATATGTATTATGTTTGTACAATCTCTGAGGGAGACAATGTAAAAGCTGAAATTGTTATTGACGCGAATAGTGGTGATTTAGTTACAAGTGAACCTGTAGCTAAATACCTAATAAAACATGATTTAGCTCTTTACTATTTGTTTGATGAGGAAAGTTACAGCTTAAATATGCAGAATGCGGACGTTTACAGGCAAGATGTTGTATCCCTTGAAGAAGATTACAATTTTTGGATTGATCTTCGGGATATTGCAAATACACAAGAACAAAAACAAAATGCAAAAGAAGCCGCAGATATTTCGCTTGATATGAAAACCATTTGTGAAAACAAAGTTGAGGTAATTGAAGAAATAATTGATATCCAGACAAGAATAAAATCTGGTGGAACACTTAAAGATGCAGAAAAGATAATTGAAGCTGAAGAAAAAGCTTACTATATCGAAAAACAGGCTTTACCCAAAATAAACAATGCTATTGAAAGAACTCCTATAATTTATAGCACAATTTTGAATAACAATTATAAGTATGGAATTAGCGACTCAGAATGGAACATTTATAAAAGCGATGATGTGTCATTTTTGGAATATGAAAAAGATGTAACTCAATCAAATATTGCATATTGGGAATCAATGGAAAACATGTTAGAAAGTGACACACAGTGGCATTATGAAGCCATGTTAGATAGAATTGGAGCAACTGAATCTTCAAACACAACACCCAGTTTTACACTTGGACTTTCAATGTTAGCCCTATTAATTGTAGGTATGTTTTTTCGCACTAAACAAGGATAAATAATACAGCATAAATCGCAGGCACTATGCCTGCGACCTATTTTTATTATTCGAACCCCACTCCACATCTCCAATCTCTCCCTAACAAGAGCATTGAGGGTAAACGGCATCTCACTTCTGGCATTCTGCTTCATGTAGTGTAAAGTACCTTTGGAGAATCCCATCTTCTTCCTATACTCAACCTTGCCATTCATCAAAGAATTAAACTCTTCAGTAACTTTCCTTCCACTTGGTCTAAGCCTCAATGAAAAACTCTCAGTCCTGATAAAGTCCTTACTATCCATAGCTCCCTTTTCAATCAGATTCATAACAGCAAGATCCACAATAAACCTGAACGGCTCTTGGAGGTCATAGGCTAAACTGTTCTTACTTGGATTCATCTCATGAAGGAAACCAACATGAGCATCAAGACCAACTGAATTGATAGCTCTCAGACATTCGGATTCAAGCAATGCATAGCCATAATTCAACATCACATCGATGAAAACGCAATCATTATCAGGATACCACAACAGATTTAAGCTAATCTCTGTTTGATATTCTTATGGCAGAATCACCGATTTTTGAGATATTTGATGGATTGCCCAGACAGGGGCCTGGCAGCAATGAATGTACTGAAAAAGCCTTTAATTTGCTTTCTTCCCTTCCTGCAGGCAGTAAGATCCTTGACATTGGTTGCGGTGTGGGTATGCAGACAATTCATCTTGCGAAGATCTGCAACGACTGTCACATCACTGCAACTGACATTTACCAGCCTTTTCTGGATAAGCTGATGGAAAATGCAGTTAAAGAAGGAGTTGATGACAGAATTACCACGGTTTGTGCTTCCATGGATGACCTGCCTTTTGAAGCAAATGAATTCGACATCATATGGGCAGAAGGCTCCATCTTTATCCTTGGTTTTGAGAAAGGAATTAGCTACTGGAAACAGTTCCTGAAAGAAGGGGGCTATATGGCAGTGACAGAGAACACATGGTTCACGGATGAACCTTCTTCAGAAGTTGTTGAATTCTGGCAGGAAATATATCCTGGTATCATGAATATACCGGATACTGAAAAAGTTATTACGTCAGTAGGATATGATGTCATTGATCACTTTAAACTGCCAGTTTCTGTCTGGTACGAGTTTTATGACAATCTGGAAAAAAGAGTTGATGAAATCAGTGATAACTATAAAGGAAACACTGAGGCAGAAATGATACTTGAGTTTAACAGAAAAGAGATAAAACTCTTCAGAGAACGCCCAGATGAATATGGTTATGCGTTCTACATTTTTCAGAAGAACAAACTCTAATAGCGTATATGTGGAGTGACTTGCTCATACAAAGCAGATCACGTCCAAATACAAACCGTTTTTAATTTGATTTTTTGCTTTACTACTCGTCCCCACTTGCGCGATTCTTCACCGCATTTGTTTCCCGAAATTGTCGCCTAGTTCCCATAGAAAAACAATAAAAACGACTATTATAGGCATCCTTATATAGTTCCGACCTGCAACATTACTTACCTGTTAAAAGAGGAGTAGACCTATGCCTGTAATAAGCCTGATAGGATGCAGGATGTTCGAAGATGAGATCGTTCATCTTGTTGAACATGATCCTTTGATAGATAACCTGATCATAGTAGAGAACAAGGACTGTGCCGGCATTGTAGAGAAGCTGGATGATATAGGGGTTTCTTACAAACTAGTACCTGAAAGTAAGCTGGCATCCCTGTACTCAGAACAATGTACTGATTCCTATTGTTGTATCATAAATATACTTGAATTTGCATTACATGCTATACCCACCAACCTCAAATCCGAGGTCTATGCGAAAGTCGAAGAAATGGCACCTTACTCGGAAGGTATACTTTTGTTCTATGGGCTTTGCGGTAATGTTCTGGGGGATGTTGAAAAGGATCTCGAGGATATTGAGTGCAAGATATGTATTCTCAAGGAAGAGAACGGTGAGATCATCGATGATTGCATAGGCGCAGTGCTTGGAGGCAGAGAGGCATACCTGCATCACCTCAAGAGCTTCAAAGGAATAGGCACCTTTTTCCTGACACCCATGTGGGCTGCGAACTGGGGAGATATGCTTGTTGCCGGTGGTTTTGGAAAGGACCCAAATGATACTGAAACTTCTAAATTCGTTTTTGATGCGGTGGGGTACAAGAAAGTAGCAAAATTGGATACCGGACTGCGTTATGAAAAGAAGTTCGATGACATCGTGAAGGAGTTTGCGGAGATATTTGACTTTGATATCCTGAATATCGAGGGAGAGCTTGGTCTCATTGAAGGCTGTTACAGGAAGTTCCGTAATGAAGTCCTGAAAAGGGAACAATGATCAGCAGAATGGGCTGTTGTTCATTCCCGGCGTAATATTATTAATGTTGTTGTGTATTACCTGAACTGCATAATCCATCTATCTCTATCCATTAATCCATATCTTCAGGGTGATCTTTGTTGAAACGAGTACTTGCCACAGGAACTTTTGATATTTTACATCCCGGACATGTTTTCTTCTTAAGTAGTGCCCGTGCTCTTGGTGATGAGCTTTATGTCCTGGTCGCAAGGGATTCCATGATAAGACACAAGGCAAAGCCTATTGTTCCTGAAATTCAGAGACTTGAAATGATCAGTTCATTGAAGGTCGTAGATAAAGCAATGCTTGGAAGTGAAAAGGACATCTTCGACCCGCTATATGAGATAGATCCCGACATCATAGTTCTTGGTCATGACCAGACCTTTGATATTGAGGAACTTCAGAAAAGCCTGAAAGAAAAAGGTTTTAAGGCAAAAGTCATACGCATCGATGAATCACTGAAGTGTCCACTATACAGCAGTGGAAGAATAGTCAATAAGATACTCGAGCGATATTGTGAAAGTCAGGACTAACTACCTAAGTAACTGGTTAACTAAGTAACTGGTTAACTAACGAATCTACCTGATCTAATTCAAAATTGTTAAAATAAAAAATAGAAGCAACCTAAAAATAAAAGGTTTAGAGGAGTGTGTCCTCTATCCTCTGGAGTGCTTCCCTTATCCTTTCCTGTGATGTAGCATAGGATATCCTGATGAAATCCTTGCTGCTTGCTCCGAATCCTGATCCTGGAGTTACAGCTACGTGTGCTTCCTGCAACAGTTTGTCTGCTATTTCATCACCGTTACCGAACGCGCTTACATCGGCAAATGCATAGAAAGCACCGTCTGGCTTCTTGCACTTAAAGCCGATCTTGTTCAGTCCATCGATAAGGATATCACGTCTTGCCTTGAACTCCGTGATCATGTTATTGACAGGTTCCTGTGGTCCTTCCAGTGCTGCTACGCCACCAAACTGTGCGAAGGTCGTAGCACTGCTTACGGAGTGGGAATGGATCTTCTTAAAGCCACTCATTAGTTCTGGTATAGCTGCCACATAACCAAGTCTCCAGCCAGTCATTGCATATGCTTTTGAGAAACCGTTAACTGTTATGGTGCGGTCGTGCATACCATCCATTGAACCCATGCTGATGTGCTTTTTATCATAGATGATCTTCTCGTAGATCTCATCGGATATCACAAGCAGGTCGTGGTCGATAGCAAGGTCTGCAACTGTCTTAAGCATCTCTTTATCATACACTCCACCTGTTGGATTGCAAGGGGAATTAACGATGATGAGCTTTGTCTTGTCAGTTATGAGTTCCTCAATTCCGTAAGGCATGAATCCGTTGTCCGGATCAGTAGGTGCCCATACAGGGTTTGCACCTGCAAATTTGATGCAGGGGCTGTAGGATACCCATGAAGGATCAGGAAGGATAGCCTCATCATTGTCATCGAGGACAGACATAATGATCTCAAAGATCGCCTGCTTTGCACCAGGAGTGACAAGTACGTCATTTGGTGTAAGATCAAGCTTGTTCTCATTTACCAGCTTGTTTGCAATTGCTTCCCTGAGTTCCGGAATACCGTTTGATGGTGCATAATGTGTTTCACCACGGTACATTGCGTCAGCAGCTGCCTTGCAGATGTGTTCAGGAGTGTCAAAGTCCGGTTCTCCGAGACTGAAACTGATGATATCGATACCTTCACTTTTCAGCTTGTTGGCAGCGTTTGCGATCTTTATCGTTGCCGATTCTTCTACACGCTCAAGTCTTGATGATGGCATAGGAATTACCCTCATTATATCGTTTTTGAATTCAAGTTGGAATTGTACAGGTTATTTCAGGCGTCTGACAAGCTTTACTGCAGCTTCAACTGCACGCTTTGCATAATCCACGCGCTGGTGTGCTTCCATGCGTGTCATGCCAGGTCCTGCAATACCAAGTGTCACTGGTTTGTCAAATTCAAGTGAAAGATCGGTGATCTTCCTTGCAGCATGCTGGACAACAATCTCGTCGTGCTTTGTAGCACCTTCGATCACAATGCCAATTGTGATCACAGCATCGATGTCGTCTCTCTTGCAAAGTTTCTTGATAGCAAGAGGCATATCATATACGCCGGGTACCAGAATTGTGTCTATGACCTCAGCGCCAAGGAACTTTGCATGCTCTGTTCCCAAAAGCTCCATCTGGTATGTCAGGTCCCTGTTAAACTCAGCTACAACAAATCCCAATCTAATAGGTTCACTATCACTCAAAGCATATAACTCCTTTATAATGTATATAATGTCTAACTTCTATTATTCATTAAACATCAATCTTGCATATAAATATACGTATAGGGCATCATTTCACCCAATTCCGGATTCTTATTATGCACGATTTGATACACAAAAATGAAGTCATGATACACAAAGATTAATAGAAATGCTTTCAAATAACAAGCTGATGCTATCAAATGTTGCCATACTGCTTGTCGGCCTAATACTGCTGGTAAAAGGCTCAGACCTTTTTGTCAGTTCAGCATCTGCTATTGCAAAAAAACTTGGGGTTTCAGAGTTTATAATAGGACTAACTCTTGTTGCTATTGGAACTTCCATACCTGAGCTTGCTTCTTCCATAGCAGCATCACTTTCACAATCAAGCGGAATTGTTGTAGGAAATATTGTCGGTTCGAACATTGCGAACATAGCTCTTATAGTCGGCTGTGCTGCGATCATTTCGGTGGTGAAGACAGATTCAGATATGCTGAAAAGAGATGGATACATTATGCTTTTTGCTACCACCCTTTTCCTGCTTTTTGCATTTGATCTGCAACTATCAAGAGGTGAAGCAGTTATACTTATCCTTTTTTATGTAGCTTATGTTTTCTTTTTGTTCGAGGACAAGTCAAAATATAAAGATAAGTCCTATTTCGTGGAGTTTATTGGTTATTTTGTTAAATTCAAATATGTAGGGTCGATGAACAATCGTATCAGAGAAGGGATCAATGGCTTTAACTCCGATGGTAAAAAAGAGACTGAAAAGGAACGCGGAAGCATTTCCAGAGACCTTCTAATTCTTGCTGTTAGCGGAATAGCAGTGATATTCGGTGCCAAGTACTTTGTCAACGAAGCAATATTCTTTGCACAACTATTTCAGTTGCCTGATACCTTTGTTGGTGTCACGCTTGTTGCAGTAGGCACTTCCCTTCCTGAACTGATGGTGACAATATCTGCTGCACGCAAAGGTTATGGAAACATTGCGATCGGAAATGTGATCGGCTCCAACATCACCAACATTTTCCTGGTACTGGGAATCTCTGCGTTTGTATTCCCTCTCGAAATAACAGGACTCAGTATCATGTTCACGATCCCGTTCATGATAATGATCAGCGTGGTTCTGTTATGGTTCATTAACACTCACTGGGAGATCAGGAGAATAGAAGGAATAGCACTGATAGTGCTTTATGCGCTCTTCCTCATATCATTATTCAAGTCCGAAGTGGCATTTTGATCATCGAACAATCATTAATTTTTCAATTGAGATATCATCTATTGCCTGATAATCTGCAATCAATTGACTGATTCGGCATTAATTAAATATTTATCAAAATAGACTTATCATTTAAGATTACTTACTGATTATTTTTAAATTGATGAAAATAAATTCTGCAAAAAGGTACCATAGAAATCATGTTATTTGATTTGTAAATGATCTGCGGACACTCTGATCCATAAATTTTGCAACCCACAAAATATATAACACATTGTTTCACTGATAAGAGCCAATGAAATTAAGACCTCAATAAGTTTTATTCAACATTGAGAATGCATTCAATGTTAACTGGAGATTTTAATATCCAAAAGCCAAAAAAGAAAATTGAAGTACGAAACCTAACTAAAATTTTTGGGAAAAAACCCCGGAAAGCCCTTTCTCTTATCGAAAAAGGATTCACTAAGCGCGATATTTTTGAAAAAACCGGACAGAACGTTGGACTTTACAACGTTAATTTTGATATCTACGAAAGCGAGATCTTTGTAATAATGGGCCTTTCAGGTTCAGGAAAATCCACTCTTTTGCGATGCATAAATCGCCTTATAGATCCTACTGACGGACATATTCTCCTTGATGGCGATGATGTTGCCACAGCAAGTTCGGAGGAACTGCGAGAGATGCGCAGGAAAAAAATGGGAATGGTTTTCCAGAATTTTGCACTTATTCCCCACAGGACTGTTCTTGATAATGTTGCATACGGTCTTGAGATACAGGGCGTATCAAAGGATAAAAGATATCCTAAAGCGAATGAAGCTATCGAGACAGTTGGTCTCAAAGGTTATGAAGACAGCAGAACATCACAGCTTAGCGGAGGGATGCAGCAAAGGGTTGGACTTGCACGAGCACTTGCAACTGATCCCGATATCCTCCTGATGGATGAAGCTTTCAGCGCTCTTGATCCCCTTATAAGAAGCGAGATGCAGGATGAATTGCTTGCACTGGAAGACAAGATGCAGAAAACTATAGTTTTCGTATCTCATGACCTTGATGAAGCCCTGAAACTGGGTGACCGTATCATGATAATGAATGATGGTAAGATCGCACAGATAGGCACTGCTGAAGAGATCCTTACAGAACCTGCTGATGATTATGTCTCAAGGTTCGTTGCAGGTGTTGACCGGACCAAGATATTTACTGCAGAAGCGGTAATGAAACGTGCCGAACCAGTGGTATCAATAAACTCCGGTCCGAAAGTTGCTTTGCAATTGATGAGGGAACATGGTATATCCTCTATTTTTGTTGTGAACAGGGAAAAGCATGTTGAAGGTATCATTAAGGTGGATGATGCATTAAAAGGCTCAAAGGAAGGAAAGGGCCTTAGAGATGTTATGTCTCATGATGTCACAATAATTCATCCTGATACACCTTTAAACGAACTTATCCCGATAATAGAGAATAGTTCCCCCCTTGCAGTCGCAAAGGATGATGGAAAACTTATTGGAATAATTGTAAGAGGAAGTGTACTTGGTGCACTTGCGATCGAGGAGGTGTAATCGATGGCTATAACTAAAATACCGGTGGGCGAGGCTATAGAAGTTCTGGTCAACTGGATCGAAGGTAATTTTGGAGTATTGCTGGATCTTTTCAGTGATGTAACCGATTACATGATCACCGGTCTTAATGATATACTGCTTTTGTTCCCCCCTATATTATTCACGCTGATCATTGCAATTGCTGCATATTTCATTGGTAAGAAAGATCGAAAGCTTGCAATTGGAAGTGCTGTTGGTCTACTCCTGGTCGATAATATGGGACTGTGGGAGTTGTCGATGGAAACTATTGCACTTGTACTCGCATCTGCTTTCCTTGCATTACTTATTGCAATACCATTGGGAATTGTCTCTGCAAAGAATGAAATGGCATTTCATGTGATCAAGCCAATACTTGATCTGATGCAGACAATGCCTTCATTTGTGTACCTTATTCCTGCCGTCATATTCTTTGGACTTGGAAATGTCCCCGGACTTGTTGCAACCATTGTTTTCGCAATGCCTCCGGCCATCAGGCTTACAAACCTGGGTATCAGACAGGTCCCAAAGGAACTGACAGAGGTCGCCGATGCATTTGGTTCGACCCCATTGCAGAAACTGGTCAAGGTGGAACTTCCAACTGCACTGCCAAGTATAATGGCAGGTGTCAACCAGTGTATCATGCTTTCACTTTCAATGGTAGTAATCGCTGCCATGATCGGTGCGAGAGGTCTGGGATATCAGGTCCTTATTGGTATACAGAGGGTCGATATCGGCCAGGGATTCGAAGCAGGACTTGGAATTGTGATCATTGCAGTCATACTTGACAGGTTCACACAGCATCTTACGCCTAAGTAAGATGCATCTTTCTTTCATAGCGGCAAATCGTCGCATGGCACATTCGAAAAATAAATTTTAATAAAAAGTTTGTGATAATTTGAACGGCAAAATAAAATCATTAATGCTAATTATGGTAGTAATGCTGAGTCTTGTTGCAGCCGGTTGTACCGGACAGGATGATGCAGGAGAAGAAACTGTTTCCGAAGAGGTTACAGTCGGATACGTCCTCTGGGACGGAGAGATCGCAAGCACCAATGTGATAGAACAGGTACTTGAGATGAAGGGCTATGACGTAGAGATCATAGCAGTAGATGCAGGTGCACTTTACCAGGGTCTTTCACAGGGAGACTTTGATTTTACAACCTCTGCATGGTTACCTATTACACAGGAAAACTACTGGAACCAGTATGGTGACCAGATAGTCAACGTAAGACACAACCTTGAAGAATGCCAGCTTGGACTCGCAGTTCCAACATATGTTGAAGTTGATTCCATCGATGAGCTCAATGCAAACAAGGAAGCATTTGATTCTGAGATCATAGGCATCGATCCTGGTGCAGGTATCATGCAGAACACTGAGAATGCAATTGAAGCATACGAACTTGATTACACACTTATCTCAAGCAGTACAGCTGGAATGACCGCTGAGCTTAGCAGGGCTATCGCTGATGAAGAACCTATAATTGTTACACTCTGGTCACCACACTGGGCATTTGGACGCTGGGATCTCAAATACCTCGATGATCCGGAAGATGTATTTGGTCAGGCAGATAATGTGGACACCCTTGCACGCATGGGTCTTGAAGAGGACATGCCGGAAGTATATGGCGTGCTTACAAGGTTCCACTGGTCACATGAAGATATACAGTCAGTAATGCTTGACATGGAAAGTGACATGTCTCCAGAGGAAGCAGCTGCAAAGTGGATCGAGAACAATCCAGAAAAGGTAAACGAGTGGCTTGGTGAGTAATTACTCACCCCACTTTTTATTTTAGCTACTATACCCATTTTAGCTACCAGACCTGAAAAAGGATCTGTGTTCTCTATCATTCTTCAAATTTATGTTTGGGTTGGATCAAACAGGGTTTCCTTCCCTATCTTCAATATTTGTATTAAATCCCTGTACTTAAATACCAGGAGGAAAAAAGTTGAAAAATCGATCAATATATGCGTTAGCATGTTTCATGCTTGCACTGGCCATTATAGGGGGCGGATGTATATCCGAAAGTAAAGAAAATCCAGTCGAAGAAACCGTGTCAGAACCAGTAACACTGGGAATAATTCAGTGGGATGATTCACGTGCAAATTCCCAGGTCTTCAAGCAGATACTTGAAGCAGGCGGATATGAGGTAGAAGTTGTAAATGCTGATGTAGGTGGTCTTTACCAGGCAGCTGCACAGGGTGACATCGATGCAATTGTAGGCGTATGGTTACCTATTACACAGAAACCATACTGGGATAAATACGGAGAAGATCTGGATTATGTAACAAATGTATCCACGGGTGCAAAATGTGGACTTGTTGTTCCTGAATATGTTACAATAGATACCATCGAGGAACTTAATGAAAATGCAGACAAGTTCGATGGAATTATAAATGGAATTGAACCTGGATCCGGTATCATGCAGAGTACAGAAAAATGCTTTGTAAATTATGAAATGGGCAACTTTGAACTTTACTCCAGCAGTACTGTTGGTATGGTCACTGAACTCCAGTCTGCTATTGATAACGAAGAATGGATCGTTGTAACCCTCTGGAGACCACACTGGTCCTTTGCAAGGATGGATGGTTTGAAGTTCCTCGAAGACACTGAAGGTGTCTATGGTGAGAACGATAATCTGGCGATCGTTGCAAGGAAAGACTTCCAGGAAGACAGGCCTGAAATATATGAGATCATGAAGAGGTACAATATGGACCTTTATGATATCGAATCCATGATGATCGATATCGATAAAGGTAAATCAGCCGAACAGGCTGCCGCAGATTGGTTAGCAGAGAACCCTGAAAAGATCGATGAGGTTCTTGGGAACCAGTGAGGTTAGCACCTCACAAATTCTTTTTTTACTTTTTTTGGAAAATCTAAGAGATATTTTATCTACCCTTTAACAGAGATGGGGTACGTTTTCAAAATTGAAAATAGATTATGAATTATCATAAATCCAAATTTTGACATTCAACTTTGGGATGTATTATAGTTCAGTGTGATCACCACTTCAGGAAAGCTTTTGCAAGTAATGATCCCTTTCTGATGTAATATTTCCTGATCTCATCCTGCAAGAACAGCAATATTGCAAATGGTAGTGCAAGCAAAAGGTATTCCACCGGAACAGGTGCTGTTCCGAATATCGTGTTCGCGAACGGATAGAACATTATCATGGAAAGTATCAGTAATTCACTCACTATAGCCAGCAATATCATTTTGTTAGTGAACAGGTTCCTGGACAATGCTGATTCCACCCTTGTACGGGATACTAGCAGGTTTGCGACCTGGCATATTATTACCGCAGCGAAAAACGCCATTATTGCCTGTCTGTAGAGAAGTTCAGTGCTTAGCAGAGCCTGTCCCCATGTCCATCCTCCGTCCAGAAGTACTGCAAAGTAACACGTAAAGCCTGCAAGAGCTTCGATGGGTCCTTTCATTCCATACGATGTCAAAAGCACCTGTGGTGTCAGGAGCTTTTCATATTTAGAGCGAGGAGGTCGGTTCATTATGTCACCTTCACCTTTCTCAACAGCCAGTGCCAGTGCCGGGAGTATGTCCGTACCAAGATCGATGGCAAGGATCAGTTGTACGTTCATTGGCAGAGGGATCGCAAGAAGGACGAATGCAATGAACGGCAGTATTTCCGGGATGTTGCTTGTAAGGATGTAGGCAATGAACTTCTTGATATTATCAAAGACGGTCCTTCCTTCTTCCACTGCACTGACGATGGTGGCAAAATTATCGTCAAGAAGTATCATGTCAGCAGATTCCCTTGCAACATCCGTACCGCTTCCCATAGCGACTCCCATGTCAGAATTCTTGATTGCAGGGGCATCATTGACACCATCCCCGGTCATGGTAACGATCTCTCCCATTGACTGGAATGCCTGTACTATCTTTAATTTCTGGACAGGGGATGTTCGTGCGAATATAATATCCGGTGCCTTTAGTTTTTCTGAAAGTTCATCAAGTGAGAGTTCATCCAGCTCGGCTCCTGTGATAATCACCGGCTCATGCCCATTGTTACTGAAACCAACGGTCTTTGCGATCGAAAGGGCAGTTACCGGATGATCACCGGTTATCATTACTACCTTGATTCCAGCCCGGTGGCATTTATTGATAGCATCTTTAACCTCCGGCCTGGGAGGATCGACAGCTCCGGTAAAACCGATGAAAGTAAAGCCGGCATCATATTCCATCTCCTCTTCTGCCCTTCGATAGGCAAGAGCAAGAACACGCTCTCCCCTTTCAGCGATCTTTAGATGCATGTCAAGGAGATCGTTCCTGTCATTTTCGGTAATAGGTACCTCATCCCCATTCATCAGGATGCGGTCACACATTTTGACAACGACTTCACTTGCACCTTTCAGGTAGGACTCCTTATCATCAGTATCAACATCATTACCAGTATCAGCATTATTACCAGCAACAGCATCAGTATTAGAATGGTAAATGACCTGCATCCTTTCTTTCAGGGAGTCGAACGAATATTCCTTCAAACGAGCATTCTTTTCCCGCATAGCATTAATATCCGCGAATTTTGATGCATACATCAACAAGGCACCTTCAGTAGGATCCCCCTTATATCCTGCAGGTCCCTCAGTAAGCCTTGAATTATTACAAAGGACCGCTACTTTCAGGAGTATCTCCGGCGGCACTTCCCCGTTTGCCACATCGATATGTTCAAAACCCAGAGTTACCGAATGTATGGCCATCTTGTTCTGTGTCAGTGTCCCGGTCTTATCAGTACAGATGACCGTGGTGGATCCAAGCGTTTCCACTGATTCAAGCTGTTTGATAAGCGCATTCCTTTTTGCCATCCTTTTTGAGGCCAGGCTTAAGGCAAGGGTCACAGTTGGAAGCAATCCTTCCGGGACATTGGCAACGATGATACCTATTGCAAAAATGAGGTTCAATAGGAACAGGTCCTGTATCACAAAGCCAATCGCAAAGAAGGATATACCCAGAAATATTGCTATTACGGAAATGATCTTGATGAAAGTGTTAAGCTCTTTGCGAAGAGGAGTTTCAACGGATGTTGTCTGTTCCGTAAGGGTTGCAAGCTTTCCCATCTGTGTGTTCTGGCTGGTTCCGTAAACAATAGCTTTTCCATTACCCGTTAATACAAGCGTACCTGAGAATACCATGTTCCTGCATTCGAGTAAGTTTGGATGGGTACATTCAAGCGAGCGTAACTGCGGCTCAGCCTCTCCGGTCAGTGAAGAATTGTCAACCTTTAAGGTATTCTCTTCAATGAGCCGGCCATCAGCAGGTACCTTGTCACCTTCCTCAATGAATATGACATCCCCTACAACCAGTTCTGATGCCAATATTTCCTTAATTGTCCCATCCCTCAAAACCCTGGCAGCAGGAGGTATAAGCTGGCGGAAACTTGCCATTATCTGTTCAGCCTGGTATTCCTGTATGAAAGTAAAAGTTGCATTAATAATGACAACTCCAAAAAGTGCGACCGATATGTAGAGGTTGCCTTTCCCGGGATCCAGGCGTTCTGCTGTATATGAAAGAAAAGCCCCTGTGATCAGAAGGATCGAGAAAAAATTGCGGAATTGCTTTAGGTACTTTTTTAGAGCTGATTCGCTCCCCATGTTTTCAAGAATGTTCTTTCCACACACCTCCAACCTTCTCAGGGCTTCAGCTGATGTTAATCCTTCAGCATCAGCATCGAACCTTTTGAGAAATTCTTCGAGAGAGATGTTATGCTCATCGCCTTTTACCCCGCAATCAGGAACTTCATTGTTGAGTATAATGTTACCCCCATACTCTCAACATTTAACATATTTATACATACAATTGTAATAATAGGATATAGATTCTTCCATCTGGCCAATCAGGGAGTAAATCAAATATTCCGTCTAAATTTTTTCAGAATATATGGTATAATTAATGAAACAATTGATATTTTTACCAAACCTAAATATACTACTCCTGCCAATATCTGAAGACAACTGATAAGTACGGGGGTACTGCGTGTTCGAACGTAAATGTATTATTATCGCGGGTGAAGAAGCTGGTCCGAAGTCCAACAAAATGGGCGGTATATGGAATGTTATTGAGGCAGAAGTAAAAACTCTTGCTAAAATGCTTGAAGACGGAACAATAGACGAGGAAACAACTCCAAGGATCTTCGTTGCGTGTCCTTATTATGGCTATAGTGGTTCGGATTGGAACAAGGGACTCAACCGTATCACAGACATGAGTGAGTTCGAAGATTTCGTGCCAGATGAAAGCCTTTCACTTATCATTGAAAAGCTCCGGGAAAAAGGCATCGAACTTATTGTTGCATCCAAAAAGATCTCAGGAATAGAGATCCTCTACCTTATGTTCAAGACCAATGATTTTTGCAGGACTGGTGTTGATTATAAAGGAAAACATGTCTGTCTGGAAAATAAGATAAAAGCCGAAGCATATGAGCTCACAGGTCTTGATTCCCTTTCATATGAGGAAATGGGTAACAGGACCGAATATACACATTACCTTAATCTTTCGTACGCAATATCAGAATTTGTTCATACTCTTGTAGCTCTCAGGGAAGAAAAGGCCAAGACCTATGAAGATGAACTAATATCCGAATTTGCCAGTTCTTTGATGCCTTCATGGCATGTTTCATTGCACTGTCATGAATTCGGTGTCTTTTATGCAATTGCCAGGCTCAAGAAGATCGGTGTTCCTATCAATTCAGTTGCAACTTATCATGCAACTATTCCCGGCAGAGTTGCAGGACATCTTTCCATCCAGAAAATACGTGATAATGACCGTTCATGGGGAGATGGGGTTCCAAAGAATATGGCAACCCTTGAGTCGTTATCCTCATATGCAGATGTTGTAACTGCCGTAGGGGATTCTACTAAAAAAGAGATCAAATTGTTCTATGATATTGATTCCATAATTGTGAGGAACGGCATCGATATTGAGATCGAGGACATTGATGAGCTATGGGATAAAAAACTAAAGCTCCGTACTAAGATCCAGGAATTGACTTCCGAAAAGATCTACAAGACCTATAACAGCGTAGAACTTTCACCTGAAAGAATAATTCCTATCTTCTCGATCTCAAGGATCGAAATTGAAAATAAAGGTTATCCTGACCTGCTGGATTCACTTCTTATTCTTGACAGGATGGTCAGAATAGAGGTCGAAGCAGGCAGGCTTGATGAGAACTACAGGGTTGTTTGTTTCATCATAACTGCTCATGGTCCGAAAACTAATCTGCCGGAAAACTTCCCGATAATGCTCGATGAAGAGGTGCTGATCGGTGAAGAGCTGCGGATCCAAAGAATGATCGAAGAGAGAGGACTTGAATGTTCCAGACTTCCAAGTGCTAGCAGGTATGTTTCTGCTGTTCTTTATCCTCAATGGTTGTCGAGCAACGATGGTGGTTTCAACATGACGGTGGATGAGTTCATGGCTGGTTGCATTGCCGGCATATTCCCTTCCAAATATGAGCCATTCCTGTTAACCGGTCTTGAGGCAGGAAAAGAAGCAACACCAAGCATTGTAAGCAAAGTTTGTGGGTTCAGTGATGCACTAAAAACCGTCAAGCGTCTTGTAATGGGAATGGGGGGAGTATTGGTAGTTGACAATATCGATCAGTCTTATCTTGAGACCATAGCAGATTATGCACTTACCATGGATTACTTCATCGACACTTACACTGACGATAAGACAAAATACAACTTCCTCTGCCAGGAAGCAAATCTCCTTGCCAAGGATATGAACTGGCAGGAACCTACTAAGCAATACTACGAGATGCTTACAGGCATAAAAGCAAAACATGAAATGAAAGATCTCTAATGGATATAAATTGCCTTATGTGAACAACTGTATGATCTTCATTCAGGACTGAGCTTGGAAATTTAATTAAGATCTAACTTGAAAGATACCAGGAAGGATAAACCTGGAATATTATATTGGGGATGTTGGGTAAATGTCAGAGATACGTAAACATTATTTTCGGAATGAATATTGCATAATTGCACCAGGAAGAAGCAAGAGACCATCGGTCTTCAAAGCAGAAAAGAAAGAAGGGGCGTCCAACAAATGTGTTTTTTGTGCTGGTGAAGAAGATAAAACACCACTTGCAACTGCTGTTTATAAAAATGGTAGCATCCTGAAGGATTCCGAAGGTTCAAGGATAACAGGATGGGATGTGCGTTGCATACCAAATCTTTATCCTGCACTTTCCCCGGATGCCAGTGAAGTTCATTCAGATCTCGAGGTGGTTCCAGGCTATGGTTTCCATGAGGTTATAGTCGAAACGCCTTTGCATGAGAATGTGATACCTGATCTTTCCGAAGAAAAGATGGCATTACTTATGAAGGTCTATCAGGACCGTGTAGTTCACTATGAATCCATGGACAAGATAGAATATGTTTCACTTTTCAAGAATTGGGGAGAAAAGGCAGGTGCATCTCTGGAACATACACATTCCCAGTTAATAGCAATGCCGATCAAACCTCCGGCTTTAATGGAAGAAATGAAGGCCATCGATTCATATTCAGGATGTCCTTATTGTGATATTATAGAGAAAGAAAGTAAAAGTGAGAGACTCTTATATGAAAATGATCATTTTCTGGTTATTGCGCCTTATTGCTCAAAAGTTCCGTATGAGATGTGGGTTCTGCCTAGGGTACATACAAATCACATCTCATGTTTCAACCAGGACCAGTTGAACTCTCTTGGAAAAGCAATTCATTATGCTCTATCTGGCCTATGGGACAATATTGGAGAGATACCTTACAACTACATGTTCTATCAGCTAAGGGATGAAACTGAATATCACTTTAACTTAAAGATCGAGCCGGTTACAACTAAGAAAGCAGGATTTGAGAAGAATACCGAGGTATTCATCAATACAATGCCGCCGGAAACGGCTGTTAATTATCTTCAGGGTAAATTTTGAAGCTACTGTAGATGATAATATTAAATATACATAGACATATTTACAGACATATATAAAATATTTAGGGTTAGAATATGGGGAAAAATTTAAACATCGGGATGTTTTCCTGGGAAAGTTTACACTCGGTCAAAGTAGGCGGTATAGCACCGCATGTTTCCGAACTTGCAGAAGCTCTTGCTGAGAAGGGACATTCGGTTCATATATTTACAAGAAATCATGAACTTGAACCATATGAGAAAGTAAATGGGGTTCACTACCATCGTGTATACCATTCTCTTGACGGAGGCATTGTCCAGCAAATGGACAGTATGTGCGATTCAATGTACTCGAGATTCCTTGATGTCACGAAGGAATATGGAAAGTTCGATATATTGCATGCCCATGACTGGCATCCCTTCAATGTGGTCTCAAGGATCAAATATGAATTTGGAATCCCTTTTATGTTCACATATCACAGTACCGAATGGGGAAGAAACGGTAATGTCCATGGGGATTGGTGGGAAGCAAAGGAAATATCACACCGGGAATGGAAAGCTGGCTATGAATCCATAAAGGTCATATCCACTTCACAACAACTTACAGATGAGATCAAGTTCTTATACCAGATACCTGATGAGAAGATCTCCATCATTCCAAACGGGATCTTCCATGGCAAAATGAAAAAGGACGTTGACCCCGGTGAAGTAAAAGAAAGATTTGGCATCCATCCTCTTGCACCGGTTGTTCTGTTCATAGGACGTATGAGCTACCAAAAAGGTCCGGATATCCTTGCTGAAGCGATCCCTGAAGTATTGAATCACCGATGGGATACTCAGTTTGTTTTCATTGGTGAAGGTGAAATGCGCCCTCACTGTGAACATCTCGTAAATGCAGAAAATGTTTCAGATCGTTGTCATTTCCTGGGGTATGCGGATGATGAAACAGCCAGGGACTGGTACAATGCATGCGATATTCTCTGTATCCCAAGCAGGAACGAGCCTTTTGGCATAGTTGTTCTTGAAGGCTGGGATGCTGAAAGGACCATCGTTGCAACAGATGCCGTTCAGATAATCAATAATTTTGTCGATGGTATCCTTGTCTACAAAAACCCGGATTCTATTGCATGGGGTTTAAAGCACGTGCTTGATGATCTCTCCAATGGCAGCATGAGACAAGCCGGTAAAGAACTTATCGACACTAAATACAACTGGCACAAGATCGCAGAACAAACAAGTGAAGCGTACCTTGATGCTCTCAAAAATTAAATTGCAATAGCATTAGTAAATAACTAATGTCTTGAAAATATAATAAAATACGAGGCTTTTGAATGCAGTCAGTTTGCATCTGTTCGGAAGTACATCTTCCGTGTGTATTAAAATGGTACTGGCCATCTGAGGGATATCATTCTCCGGAGTTTGAAACATATTTTGATCAGCCGCATATATACTCTACTTTAGAAAAAAATATCCCACAAATAATTAGTATGAATGAAGCTTTGCTGGATTCCATCGATAATGGTGCAAAGTATACGTTTGATATATCCGGAATATTTTTAGATCAATGTAAATGGAATCCTGCTTTAATAGGATCATTTCAGGAGTTAAAGGACAGGGGTGCCAGTTTTTCAGCTTCACCCTATTACCATTCAGTGTCATCCCTTTTCCCTGATAATAAAGAATTTAAAGAACAGGTTTCAATGCATCGGAACAAGATCAAAGATATCTTCAATATTAATCCCCTGACCTTCATAAATTCGGAACTGATACTTACAAAAGAACTCAGTACTATCCTTAAGGAAATGAAGTTTAAGTGTCTAATTTCAGAAGGTTCGGAGAATCTCTTATATGGAAGTGATCCAAAACACATTTATGGCGATCAAATACCAACGCTATTGCGTCATATCTCCCTTAGCGAAGATATCGAATCGCGCTTCTCAGACCAGAAATGGATAGGTTATCCTTTGATAGCCGATAAATTTGCTTCCTGGATAGCTAATATGGAAGGAGATATCACGACATTGCATTTCAAATATAGTTCTATGCTTGCCCATCAGCAAAGCAGGAGCGATATACTCCAGTTCCTGATCGATCTTCCGGCAAGTTTCGAGAAATATGGAATTTCCATGGTAACACCTGAAGAAGCTTTGAAGAAATTCAAGCCAAAAGAACTTCCTTCTATCATGAACAGGTCAACCTCCCGTTATGGAATGCATAATCTGATGGGAAATCATCCCCAGCATCTGTACCTGCATGAACTGATCGAGATCGGAAAGATCATGGAGTCCATAAAGGGTGCTCCGGAATATGATAAATTAAATTGTATCTATCGATACTTGCAGCAAAGTGAGATCTTACTGGAGATGGGGTCTGAAAACAATAATCATGGCTATGAAAAGGCTGTCAATATATTCTCCGCGATCTCGGACTTTAAGCGTGCAATACTGGAGGTGAAAGTATGAGATCTGTGTGTATGTACTTCCAGCTCCACCAGCCATATCGTTTAAAGTGGTTCTGGCCGGATGACTCTAAAGGATTTGAAAGATATTTTGATGTTGCAATAAACAGGAGCATCTTTGAGAAGGTTGCCAGCAAGTGTTACCTTCCAGCTACAACTCTCCTGGCAGAACTCGTTGACCAGCATGAAGGCGACTTCAAGTTCAGTGTCTCAATAACCGGAACTCTTCTGAGCCAGTGTGAAAAATGGAATCCTGATGTCCTTGAAATTTTCAGGCAGCTTGCTGATTCAAAGTGTGTGGAATTCCTTGATGAGACAAATTATCATTCACTTGCAGGTCTTTTCGATAGCAAGGATGAATTCAGGGAAGAGATAAAGGCCCACCATGACCTTACTTCAGACCTAATGGGTGTAAAACCACAGATCTTCAGAAATACGGAACTTCTGTACAACAATAGTGTTGCAGAGACCGTCTCATCTCTGGGTTACAAAGCCATCCTTACAGAAGGTGTTGACCAGCTACTTGAATCCCGTTCTCCCAATCATGTCTACAAGGCAAAGGACTGTGACATCGCCGTTCTTATGAGGAACTATAAGATGAGTGATGATATCGGATATCGTTTCTCCGCAAAATGGTGGGAAGAGTATCCATTAACTGCTGACAAATGGGCATGCTGGGCATCTAAGGAACAAGGAGATTGCCTTAATATCTTCATGGATTACGAGACCTTTGGTGAACATCAATGGGCTGATTCAGGTATCTTTGATTTCCTCCGGGCTTTGCCGAATGAGGTTCTTAGCAAAGGTATTGAGTTCAATACTCCTTCAGAGGTCATTGAGAAATATGATCCTGTAGATGAGATCGATGTTGGGGACTTTAACACGATCTCATGGGCAGATATGGAGAGAGATACAAGTGCATGGCTTGGTAACGATATGCAACGCAGATGCTTCGAAGAGGCAAAGCGGCTTGGACCTTACGTGAAAAAAACGAAAGACCCCGAACTTATCAATATATGGAAACATCTTCTGACATCCGACCACTATTACTACATGAGCACAAAATGGTTAGGTGATGGAGATGTCCATTCGTATTTCAGTATCCATACATCACCTTATGATGCAGCAATAAATTTCATTGCAGTATTATTGGATTTCAAATCCTGTGTTTTCAGGAAACTGGCAGAAATGGATGCATGATCGAATGTGCGGATGAACATATCAATTGACGAACAATTGGATTGATAGACGAACTAATAAATAACCTGACAACAGTCCTTAGTGTGGGGTGAAATATCTGATCCGGCATCCAAATGCAATACTTGGCAATGATAAATTGCTTGTGTCACTGGGTGAAAAGGGCGATCTACGGGGATTTTTTTATCCCCGCAGAGATTGGGCACAACACGTTGGAGAGTCCAAAGCTTGCATTTACAAAGGTGGAAAATTACTATGGCTGGATTCTCCTGAATGGAATGTAAAACAGGCACCATCAGATGACACAAACGTGATAAGGACACACCTTTCTCATTTTTCCGGTATCGAAGTATCAATTCATGATCTTGTGCATCGATCCAGTCCGGTTCTTGTAAGGAAGTATGAGATCACTTCAAAAGAACATTTTGAAGGCAAATTTTATTATTATTCTAATTTCCAGGCAGGGGGAACCCATAGAATGAACTCTGCTTTTTGTGATGTGAACAACGGTCTGCTTGTTCAATACATGCAGAACTTCTACATTGGCCTGGTAAGTAATCCGGGATTTGAAGATTGGCAGGTCGGTAAGATACAGGAAGAAGGCTGGGTCGCAAGTGCCAGAAATGATATGGAAGATGGCCAGCTTCAGCAAAATTTGGAAGATATAGGTGACATGGACAGTTCCATAGGCTGGGACCTTGACCTTCAATCTGGTGAAACGGTCACGATCACAGTTTTAATCGGCATCGCTTCGGAAAGGCAGTTGATATACGACCTGATGGCTGATGTTCGGAAGCAGTCCTCTGATGACATAATTCACGGATCTGAAAATGACTCCATTCGCTGGCTATCAAAAAAGAGATCTCTGGAGTTATCAGCACTTGATGATGATCCACTATTCAAAAATAAGGTCAAAGCCTTATACGATCGTTCATTACTCTCTCTGAAATTACTTACCGATCCCGAGGGGGGGGCAATTGTAGCTGCTCCTGAGTTCGATCCTGCTTTTGAGATGTGTGGTGGATATGGATTTTGCTGGAACAGGGATGCAGCAGAATCTGTTCTTGCCCTTATGAATGCCGACTATCCCGAATATGCCGGAAAGTTCTTTGGCTGGTGCAAAAAAGCACAGCTTCCTGATGGTTCATGGTTCCAGAGATACTGGCTTGATGGAAAGGAAGCCCCCTCATGGGGTAATTTTGACGATACTATCCAGATCGATGAGACCGGTTCAACGCTTTATGCAATCGATCGCTATTATCGAGAACTGGAAGGAACTAAAAGGGATGATTTTCTGGGAAACATCCGGGAAACTGTCCGGAAGGGTGCAGAATATCTGATAAAAAGGACAGAACAGGGGCTCCATGATCCTTGCAGATGCCTGTGGGAATCTGAGATAGGAATATTCAGTTATACAAATGCTGCTATCTATGCAGGTCTAAAAGGTGCTGCTCATCTGGCCGAAGAGGCTGATGAGCACATGCTCTCTAAAAAATGGTCTGACAGGGCTGACCTTGTCAGGAAAGAGACTATTGATAAGCTGTGGCTTGATGAAGGCTATTTTTCCCGGGGGATTATTGACAACAATGTCCACAGAACTATAGATTCGAGCATGATCGGGACTTTCATTCCTTTTGGTCTCCTTTCACCGAATGATCCTGATGAAAGAGCCATGATACTCTCAATGATAGATCATATTGAAAGCTCCCTCAGGGTTTCGGTCAACGGGTATTTTGGGATCAAACGTTATGAAAATGATGATTATATCGGTGGCAACCCGTGGGTAGTCACAACATTATGGCTTTCCCGTGCCTTGCTCACTCTTGCCATATCCATGGAGAACAAGGATGATGAATATGACCTGCTGGTGAAGAAGGCACTTGAATATATAAAATGGACAATGAAGAGTGCAACGAGTACCGGCCTACTATCCGAGCAGGTGGACAGGAATACAGGAAAAGCTGCATGGGCCAGGCCTTTGGGCTGGAGTTGTGCACTGTTTATTGAAAATGCATTGCTTCTGGACCAGTTGAAATAAGAATGACAGATTAAGTTCGAAGTGAATATATCGAGGTGTAATTCGAATGTTCCCATCTGCAACATACAATGCTGAATTTGATCATGCTTCCACCATTTCCCATGAATGGCTTATCACGAACGGAATTGGAGGATATGCATCATCCACTGTCATTGGTGAAAATTCAAGAAAATACCATGGTCTTCTGATAGCTTCTGCAAATCCTCCGGTTGACCGAAGGGTCCTGCTTTCCTCCCTTGATGAAGAGATAATAGTTGGTGATGAGACATATCATCTTGCAAATCACAGGTACCCCGATACGCTGTATCCATCGGGTTTCGAATATCTCGATCGTTTTTCTGCTTCCCCGTTACCTACCTTTGAGTACAGCATCAGGAACATCAGAATCATAAAGACCATTTTCATGATCTATGGACAGAACACGACGGTTGTAAAGTACAAACTGTTCAATCCTGATAATGAAGACATCGTTTTCCGGATATTGCCTCTTGTGACAAACAGGGACTTTCACCATCTTGGGAAGGCAGGACACATCAATTTTAGTAAAATATTTTATCCTAACGAAATTCAGATTGGAACTGCTGATTGTGATCTCCAGATACAGTCCAATATGCACTACAGACACAAACCATACTGGAACTATAATATCGAGTATGACGTTGAGCGTGAAAGAGGAGAAGCTTATCAGGAAGATCTCTATAACCCAGGATATTTTGAAAAACAAATTCCTGGGCCTTCGAGTGAGTTATATGTTGTTGCCTCGGACAGCATCCTGAAAAGTAAGGATATCGATGATGAATTTGTTAATTCCGAATATCAAAGGGAGCTTCTAAGACAAAAAAATTTGCATGATCATGCCAATTTAAAGGGTGACTTCACACAGAAGCTCGTTAATGCTGCAGATTCTTTCATTGTTAAACGCAGTTCTACCAGCTCAGGATCGATCATTGCAGGTTATCACTGGTTTGCAGATTGGGGAAGAGATGCGATGATATCGCTTCCGGGACTCACTCTTGTAACAGGAAGATTCAATGATGCAAAAGAGATCCTGAAGACCTTTTCTGAGAACTGTTCAGCAGGTCTTATACCAAACCGCTTTTCAGATGACGGCATTTCCCCTCCGGATTATAATACGGTTGATGCTTCACTTTGGTTCATCCATTCACTTGGAAGATATTATTCCTATACTAAGGATGTAGATTTTGTCAGGGAAATGTGGAAAACTGTTGTTTCAATAATCCGGAATTACAGTGAAGGAACCTTATACGGAATTCGTATGGATGAGGACGGACTCATTGAACATGAGGGTCAGCTTACCTGGATGGACGTGAAGATCGGGGACATGGAGATCACACCAAGGGCTGGAAAAGCATGCGAAATAAACGCTTTGTGGTATAATGCTCTATGTACTGCTATCCGGCTGGGGAAAATATTAGGTGAAGACACAAAAAAGTATCAGAAAATTGCTCAACTGGCAAAGAGCAACTTCACTGAAACTTTCTGGAATCAAACGGACCTGTGCCTTTATGACTGCGTTTCTGTAAATGAGGATATGTCGGTCACTAAAGATGCAACAGTTAGACCGAACCAGATATTTGCAGTCTCACTTCCCTACACGATGCTTGATCATGAAAAGAAAATAATGATCGTTGAAAAGGTGAAGGAAGATCTATTAACCCCCTATGGACTGAGGTCCTTATCACCAAAGGACAGCCGCTACAATGGAAGATACCGGGGAAATAGAGATTGCCGGGACCGTGCATACCATAACGGAACTGTCTGGTCATGGTTACTCGGACCATTTATTACTGCACATGCAAAGGTCAACAACAGGTCTCCATTAGGCCGGGAATATTGCAGGCAATTGCTGATTAATTTTGAAGCTCATCTTGATGAGGCCGGAATAGGAACGATCTCAGAGGTATTTGATGGCGATTCGCCACACAGACCCGGTGGATGTATCTCACAGGCATGGAGTGTTGCCGAAATACTGCGGGCCTATGTTGAAGATCTGAATTGTCAAAATTAACACCGGAAGTATGGAATAAAGACATAAGGAACTTTGAACTCACTTCCTTTCATACTCAAAATAACTACACACATCCCCATCGCACCTTATCACACTCCCCTTTACCTTTCCCTCAAATATGTCAAGTTCTATGGCGCTGGGTTCAGCAACTCCAGGCACGATCGCACTGCCTGGTGAGAGCAGAAGTACCTCATAATCCTCGATGATCGGATGGTGAAAATGCCCGAAGATCAGAACATCCACGCCCATCTCTTTTGCCAGATAGCGCAGACCGTCCGGGTTATCAGAGGTCAGCTGTCCTTTGTGAATGACACCTATTTTGACACCTTCAACCTCAATGACCTGCCTTTCAGGCAAAAGCTCCATCAATTCAGGTACATCGGTGTCCCCGCGAACTGCAACAAGTTCACCCAGACCTGCCAGTTCATTGTAACATTCCATTGTCTCAAAATCCCCTGCATGGATCAAGATATCACTGTTTTTCATAATTGTGAACAAGTCACCCGGCAACAACTCCAGTAGCGACTGCCCGGCTTTGATATGTGTATCTGATAAAATAATTAGTTTCATGTAACTCCCATTAACTAATTAAAATTTTACATTACTGGCATATAATGATTCCTCTCACAAAGACGAAGTACATTGTTGCAACGTGGATAATTGTTCAGTGTAACATGACATTGTCACCCTTTTCCTTTATATTCATCAGGGGGCAATTGATTTGCCCTCGAGCCAACCCCCGAACGGAGGAATCTCTCTGAATAACTGGTTGAGGTGTTCCTGTGTCTGCTTTATTTCTTCAAATGGATCCCAGCGGGATAATCCAGAGGGACCCCTACGCGTTAAACCGAATTTCATATATTCCACTCCCTAATATTTAAACAGTTAGAGGTATGACAATTAGACCTAAAAAGATAACGGGTATGAAAACATGTATTGTCCAGACAGGCAGCATTTGTATTTTGTTAAAAACTAACGGTTCAATCCGCATATACCACAACTTCCATATGTTTTTGAAATACCTTAATATGTATTCGATGTTTGTATAAATTTATATTTAAATTTTTACTTGAGGTGGTTAGTTGCAGTATTATAAATTTGTAGTTTACGATGAACCTTATTGTATTTGGGACGTTGATTTGGCACAAGTAAATCTTGAATTTATTGAATCAATGAAACCAGAGTACTTTGAAAATGTGGTACAAAATAACCTTGAATTACTTGAAAGTGAAGAAAAGAATCTTGCAGCTATTTCAATTCGATTAACATATTTTCACGCAATGGAAACCTTTTTTTCATTGCTTTGTGCAACTTTGCAAGCTTCAAATTGTGTTGTGGCTTGGTTACAAAAATATCCACCGGGCAGTTTGCAAAAAATGGTAAAGGATATTGGTGATGGAAAAGAAATAATGACAGGACTTGGAAAACAACAGTTATCATGGGAAGATTTATCAAATACATTAAATTCTTTTGTACTTGAGGATAAGGATAAAGAAACAAAGGTTAAAACAAAATTTACTAAATTATGGAGAATACTAGCTGACGACTTCACAAATGAAACTCTGGTTTCTGAATATAACAACTTAAAGCATGGGTTTAGAATTCGACCGGGAGGATTCCATTTGTCTATGGCAACAGAAAATATACATGGTGTATCTCCTCCTCCCGAAGATTTTAAATCAATGGGAAGAAGTGAATTTGGCACTTCTTTTTTTATGCGAGAAAATATTTGCCAAAAAGGTGTTCCACATGGCAAGCATCATTTCAAGTTGAAAAAACATAATGTCAATTGGGATCCTAATACCATTGGTATGCGAGTCATTTTGTTAAGATATTCAATTCAAAATATCCTATCATTTTTAAGAATCGTAAATGGAATTAAACCAGACACTGTAAAGTTTAGTTGGCCATCAGATTTAGAATTATTTGAGAAAGCATTTGCATTTCAAGGTGGAGTTTTCCATATGAGTTATGGTCCCACCATTCGTCAAGAAGATATTGAGATCTTCACTAAGGAAGAAATATTGGAACCATACCAGCGAATAAAAAAGAGTAAATGAATATCTAAAATAAGTTATCGCGATCCCAATAGACAGGATCGATATTTTGTTAGTGCTTAGTACTCAGACTTCTAAGAATGAAGACTACTTTGGAGATTTCAGAGATGGAAAGTGAAAACACGTTTGATAAAAAAGTTGCTACAATTCGTTTCTTCATCGATGCAGCAAAGTATCATCAAAAAAATTTAATAAAGGAACTAAATGAAGGGAATCAACCAAGTATTGATCTAAATAATTTTGGAGTATTCATGCAAAGCTCCAAAAGGCGCGAAATACCGATTCCAGTGACAATTGGCTTTCAGAGTGGTTATGCAATTGAACTTTATGAATTCTATTCTTTCATTAATTCTATAATGGCAGCTGTAAATAGTATCATAGATCTAAAGTGTCGAATTGTTGATGGTTATTCTGACTCACATTCTTTTTCTTTTGGCCAATATATGAATCCAAAAGTCCAAAAAAAATTATCGCCTTCTAAATCCTCTATTTCCCACAACTTTATTTTCAACAATTCTGAGTGGATAGAAGAAATAAAGGAAATTCGAAATACTATACAGCATCAACCAGTACAAGACTTTATTGAAGCTTATCTTATTTTCAGGGGTGAAAAAGATGAAGATGGTAATGTAATCGATAAAAGTGTTGTAAAAAAATTTGTACCTTTGAAAAATGATGATTCAAAAGAAATATCTGAATTTTGTCAGAACAATTTAAAGTTATTAGAAATATTTTGGCAACAAATGAGTGCAAATATTCTTAGTAACGACTATTGAATTGGATATGTACTGCTCGGATAGGCAGCACCTGTATTTGTGAGAGCTTGAAATTAATCATCGAGAAATTCTTTAATTTTATTCCACAATGGTGTTTGATCTTTATTTTTGGTTTCACATTCCCAGACAATCAAATACTTCCAACCGAGTTCTTTTAATAACGTGCAGTTCCTTTCATCTCTTTGCATGTTACTTTCGATTTTCTCGTAGATTTCCCATTAATTAAAACCATCAAGTATCCAATTAATCATAGCAAGAGATTTCTCTCTACCTCTTCACTATCTCAAAAAAAAGAATAAAGAAACGATCTTAATGTCTCAAAGTCCCAACATCCTCAAACCCTTGTCTCTGGCCTGTACCGGCCTGCTTGACAAGTTTTTCGGGATGGAACAACATGTTAACGACATTTAAGGCATGTTCACGGGAGCGCATTTCCATAAGAAATGCGAGTTCCTTTTCATCCCTTCCCTCATCTTCATGAACAAACACCTCTATGATGTGGATGTTCGTCATAAGCTGAGCCTGTATAATGCCGGTTGAAGCTTCATGTGCGCAGATCTTATCCTGTTCTTTTGCTCCCGGCATGCCTAAGGCTATGACGATGTCGCATCCTTCTTCTTCTATGAGCTTCTTGGATGCAACCGGCAGGTCCTTTACGCCGGGAACTGTGATCCGCTTGATCTTAGCGGATACGTTCTGCTGGATCTCATCGACCGCAGCACGTCCCATGTTGAAACGTGCAAAGGTCGTGTCTACTACGCCTATGGTCTTCATGTGATTCACAGTGTGTCAAGTACGCTGGCAGCTGCCTCTGTACCTGCACCGATCTCGTTTACAATGTTGAGCTTTTTCAGTACAAGTTCGAGTTCCTGGATTGTCAGCATGATGTCCTTTGGTGCGACATTGCCCATGCTTCCGATCCTGAAGATCTGGCCGCTGAGTCTGTTCTGACCGCCGGCGATGATGATTCCCTTGTCCATCATTCCGCTCTTGATATCGTTGCCGCTGACACCTTCAGGTGCTTTCATTGCAGAAACGGTGTTAGAGTAACCGCTGACCTCATTGAGCTGTGGGAACATCTCGATGCCCATAGCGTCCATTGCAGCACGGATAGCAGCAGCACCGGTTGCCTGGCGCTTTGCCCTTGCTTCCATACCCTCATCCATCACGATCTTCAGTGCTTCCTGAAGTCCGAAGAACAGTGGTACTGCAGGTGTGTATGGAGTCTGGGACTTGTCTGCGCTCTTCTTGTATGCCTTAAGGTCAAGGTAGTATGGCAGGTTTTCCTTGGTCATTGCATCAAAAGCACGTTCGCTCACGGAGAGCATGGAAAGTCCTGGTGGTGCAGCAACACATTTCTGGGAACCTACTACAGCGATGTCTACTCCCCATTCATCGACCTTGACATCATCTCCGCCGATGGATGTGACGCCGTCCATTATGAACAGTGCATCGTACTTCTTTGCGAGCTTACCAACTTCCGGAGCTGGATTGCGGATACCTGCTGAGGTTTCGTTGTGGACCATTGTGACAGCTTTTGCACCTTCTGCAAGCTTCTCTTCCACAAGGTCGAGGTCAACGGACTGTCCCCATTCGAACTCAAGAGGAACTACCTGTCCGTATCTTGCTGCAATGTCCTTGAACCTTTCACCGAACTTACCGTTCTCGATCGCGACAACCTTGTCGTCCTTATCGATAGTGCATCCGATCGCAGCTTCCATTGAAGCTGTTCCTGAGCCGCTGACTATCATGAGATCGTTCTGTGTCTGGAAGATCTCTTTGAGCATTGCGGTACAGTCATCAAACATTGCAGAAAATTCCTTGCCCCTGTGGTTTATCATGGGTTTTGACATTGCCCTGAGCACTTTTGGTGCAACAGGAACAGGGCCAGGCATCATTAATAATGTGTCTTCAAGGTCCATATAATTCTCCTGGTATTTTTATTAATAAACGTAAGTGAATGTCGTATCTAATGTAAACCTAGTATATAACTGGTTTCATGGAGTTGAAAGTAATCAGCCATCCTTATGGGCAATTATATAATATGTAGTCTCGATATTTTACAGGAGAGATGTGTTTTCTTGAATGCACTGCTACAAATCACAAACGCATTCGTTCCAAGTATATATCTCATATAGTTTGAATTGAAGTTTATAATATTGCGTTCCTATTCCTGCGGTTCTGATCAATATATGCCAGCTTGAGCAATAACTGTAACTTTTGACTTATTCTATTATTATCAGGGTAAATAGAAAAGAATATCTACTAAATTGTAGATATTACATGTATAAGGGGGATTTATTTAAATGAAAACATATTTAATGATTTTTGTAGTATTTTTGATTGTAATGACCATTGGAACAGCATCTGCCGATACATTCACAGTGAACGACAGCACCGGGCAAGATGCAGATTTCACTTCGATAAAGGATGCCGTGGCTGCTGCAATGGATAATGATACACTTACTGTTTATCCGGGTACCTACACTGAGAATATTGTTGTGGATAAGGAGCTAATGATCATCTCACAATCTTTAAATCCGGATGATACAATTGTCCAGGCTGAGAATCCAAGCGATGCCGTGTTTTACGTAACTGCAAATAACGTCACTATAAAAGGTTTTAATGTAACAGGCGCAACTGATAACTTTGGAATACGTCTCATTGGAGTCGATGACTGTAATATTGCCGAAAATGACATCTCGAACAACAATTGCGGAATCAGACTGGATTCAATCAACGATAACTTCAGCAATGACAATACTCTGAGCAATAATATTATGTCTGACAACTATTACGGAATCAGACTGCAACAGTACAACGATAACAATACTCTGAGCAATAACTCTGCAATCTCGAGTACTCTTACTGGTATTCTGATATATTCCAACAACAACGTATTGGAAAATAACATCGCTTCCAACAACGTTTACGGCATCAGGATAAGCCAATCCAGCAATTACAATACACTGAACGATAACACTGCAAGTTTTAACACTGATACAGGTATCGTTCTATTGAATTCCAGTGATAATACTCTCAATAATAACGTTGCAAGTTCGAACGGCGATTGCGGAATATGTTTGACCGGGTCCAACAACAGCATGTTGAGCAGTAACATAGTGTTGGCCAACATTTATGGTATCAGGTTGGAACAGTTCAGTAAGAACAATACTCTTGGCAATAACAATGCAAGCTTTAACTCTGACAATGGCATATCCCTATTGAGTTCCAGCGACAATACGCTCAACGATAACATTGCAAATTTGAACTCCGATTGCGGTATATATCTGGATGAATCCAACACCAACATGCTGAGCAATAATCTTGCGTCTAGCAACGATTACGGAATCAGACTGGAGCAGTCCAGCAATTACAACACACTGAACGATAACACTGCAAGCTCGAATTCCGTCACCGGAATTCTGATATATTCCAGCAATAATATGTTAAACAGTAATATAGTGTCAGACAACGTTTATGGTGTTAGACTGGAATCATCCAGCAATAACAATACGCTGAATGATAACATTGCAAGCTCAAATACTGACTCCGGTATTGTTCTGTTGAATTCCAATGATAATACGCTGAAAGACAATATTGTATCGACTAACTCTGATGATGGTGTTCATCTTGAGAATTCCAGTAGTAACCTTCTCTATAACAATTACTTCAACAATACAAACAACGTTGGATATTATGGTGTCAATACCGGTAATCTCTGGAATGTCACCAAAACGATGGAAATGAACATTGTTGGAGGTCCTTTCCTTGGTGGTAACTACTGGGTACATCCTAATGGAGCTGGATTCAGTGTTGATACAGCAGATTCTAACAAAGATGGAATCTGTGACGAGCAATACAACATTTCTGAAACCGAATTTGATTACCTGCCGCTTAGTATTATAGTTGATGAGTTTATGCCAGTAATCAGTATAGTTTCTCCTATGGATGGTTCCTCCACACCTTCAAGTTCTATTACTGTCTCTGGCCTTGTTAATGGAACCGGATCTACCCCGTTGGTTACTGTGAATGACATTGCTGCTGAAACCACTCTTATCGACTTCAACGGCACTTTCACAGCAACAGTACCTCTTGTAAGTGGTGTGAACACCATTTATGCAAACGTAACCGATGTTGTTGGGAACACCAACACAACATCTGTAACTGTTACATCTGACAATCTCATGCCAGCGATTATTATAGATTCTCCTGTGGATAGTTCCTCCACATCTTCAAGCTCTATTATTGTCTCTGGCTTTGTCGATGGAACCGGATCTGCACCGTTGGTTACTGTGAATGACATTGCTGCTGAAACCACTCTTATCGACTTCAACGGCACTTTCACGGCAACAGTACCTCTTGTAAGTGGTGTGAACACCATTTATGCAAACGTAACCGATGCCGCTGGGAACACCAACACAACATCTGTAACTGTTACATCTGACAACCTCATGCCAGTAATCGGCATAATTTCTCCTGTGGATAGTTTCTCCACATCTTCAAGCTCTATTATTGTCTCTGGCCTTGTCGATGGAACCGGATCTGCACCGTTGGTTACTGTGAATGACATTGCTGCTGAAACCACTCTTATCGACTTCAACGGCACTTTCACGGCAACAGTACCTCTTGTAACTGGTGTGAACACCATTTATGCAAACGTAACCGATGCCGCTGGAAACACCAACACAACATCTGTAACTGTTACATCTGACAACCTCATGCCAACGATAATTATAGCTTCTCCTGTGAATGGTTCCTCCACATCTTCAAGATACATTAATGTCTCAGGTCTTGTCAATGGAACCGGATCGTTGCCATTGGTTACTGTGAATGACATTGCTGCTGAAACCACTCTAACCGACTTCAATGGCACTTTCACAGCAAAGGTAAGCCTTGTCAGAGGTGCGAATACCATTTATGCAAACGTCACCGATGCTGCTGGAAACACTAATACAGCATCTATAAATGTTCGAAAAACTGGTGGTTCCTCCAAAGGTGTTGGCACTGCGGTAATCATACCAATTCAAGAAGAATCTGAAGAGGAGAATACTACTTCCACTTCAAATGCTACAAATAATTCAAGCGTAGCAGTTCCTGAAGAAGGATTTGTTGAATATACGCAGGAATCACAGGAAGAACTTGAAACAACTCCGGGATTCAGCATGATGTTTGCAACTGGTATTATGCTAGCTGCATATGTTATGTACAGAAAGAAGGATTGATGACATCCTTCTCATATTTTTATTTTTCTTGAGTGTGACGTAAATCATTTTGAATGTCTTTGATTATTACTAAAGCTTATCACATTCATGATTGTTTCAACACCATTAGCTCAATGTGCTTACCTTTTCTAACCATGGACTAATTATGCTCATAATGAGCATCTGTTTTCAATTTTGCGAATAGTATTTATATTTATAATCACATAAGTTATATTTGATATTAGATGACCAAAATAAGGCAGTCTAATAATATGGATAAAGGGGTGGTTAAGTTATGAAAATAGTAAAAGTAAGTGTAACTTTCTTGACAATGTTAGCTTTGCTGGTTTCCATTCCAGCTGTAATGGGCACAGGATACACCGATGTAAAACCGGGCTCATGTCCAAATCCAATCAACCTGAAGAGCAATGGGGTAGTATCAATAGCTGTCGCAGGCTATAATGGTTTCAATGGTACGGATCTGAGCACTATTAATTTAGATACATTGATGGTCCAGTTCAATGCTAATGGGGTAAAGAATGTTTCTATCGAGAGATACAGCTTTGAAGATGTGATCAATGACTCCGCAGCACCAGGATTTCCTTGTTGTAACCCAATAACAGAGGGAGATGGTGTCGATGATCTGGTCGTGAAAGTAAAGATGGCGAATCTCAAAGAGCATATTATACCAGCCACAACTCAAATGAGGGTTATCTGGCAGGTAGATGGATCAGATCAATGGAGCGGATCATCGTGGGATCAGATTCAGGTCTTTGAGCCACCGGAAGTCCCCAAACCTAAATGTAGTGGGAAATAAATCCACACCACTTTTACATTTTTTATTTCCCATAATAGTTTAAATGCAAGTTTCAATTTATACACTAGCTGTTTTAGCATTCAATCCCTGTTGGATTAATCATTCTTAACCATGCAACAACTTGATCACATCATGCTTTGTCACAAATCCGGTTGTAACTCCCTTCTCAAGTACCAGGACCGCGGGATTTCGTCAAGCATGTGTGATATAACATCAAGTTCAGTAGCTGGTGAGACAGTCGGGAATGCATCTCCCATCATATCCTTGATCTTCATCTGGGATATGGTCGAAGCTTTCCTGTCTGCCATATATTTCATGATAGTATCCTCTGAAATACTTCCAACAGGTACGCCATTGTCGATCACCGAAACCTGTGAATGACATTGCTGCTGAAACAACTCTAACCGACTTCAATGACACTTTCACAGCGAAGGTACGCCTTGTCAGAGGTGCGAATACCATTTATGCAAACGTCACCGATGCTGCTGGAAACACTAATACAGCATCTATAAATATTCGAAAAACTGGTGGTTCCTCCAAAGCTGTTGGCACTGCGATGATCATACCAATTCAAGAAGAATCTGAAGAAAAAAATACTACCTCTGTTTCACATGCTACCAATAATGCAACCTTAGTAGCTCCTGAAGAAGGGGTTGTTAAAGAAACGCAGGATTCGCAAAAAGAACTTGAAACCACCCCAGGATTTAGCATGATGCTTGCAGCTGGTATTCTGCTAACAGCATATGTTGTTTACAGAAAGAAGGATTGATAAATAATCCTTTTTATCTTTTTTATTTTTCCTGATTGTGAGGTAATCTGTTTTGACAACATCTGATTTTTTACTACAGCATATTACATTCATGATCGATCAGCACCGTCGGCTCAATATGATTCTGTCAGTTCCCAAAGATTATTATGATTATTATGCGTATCTGTTTTTATTTTTACAAAGAGTTTATATAATAATAAATACATAACTTATAATTGAAATTAGATGATCTGATTAAGAGCATCTAATAAAAGGAAATAATAAGGGGTGGTAAAGGTATGAAAATCGTAAAATATACTTTAATAGTCCTGACGATGTTAGCCTTGCTAGTCTCCATTCCAGCTGTAATGGCTCATGGAAACACCGACGTAAAACCAGGTTCAGATCCAAACCCAATCAATATGAAGGAACGTGGGGTACTGACAATTGCTGTCGCAGGTTTTGATGGGGTGAATGGTACTGATCTGAGTACAATTGATTTAGATACGTTGCAGGTCCAGTTCAATGCTAATGGGCAGAAGAATGTTACAAATGTAACATACAGATTTGATGATGTCATCAATGCTTCTCCACTTGCAGATCTTGGCACCCCTACTCCAGTAACTACAGGAGATGGTTACATGGATCTGGTCGTGAAAGTTAAGGTTCAGGATCTCGTCAGTGCAGGTCTTGCTACATTCGTACACCAAATGAATGTTGGATGGCAGGTAAATGGATCCGATCCTGTGGAGTGGGAGGAGTCAACGTGGGATGAGATCAGGGTGATGAATCCAGGAAAGGGACCTAAATAAACAAAAAGCCAAGAATAAGGAAGTCCATTGCAGTGGTGTGGCATAAATCCATACCACTTTAACATTTTTGATTTCCAGGTTATCTTTAAAGCCCAAATTTTAATTTATATAATTAAGCTTTTTTCCATCCAAATATCTATTGGATTGAGATTATCAAATTAGTTCATAATTTTTCCCATTCTAATTTGATGACATTTCCCTCACACATAATTTGCAAATGAGTTCGTTTCTTTCACTCCATTTTGCAAATTTGTAGTTACAAGTAATTGATA
>NZ_JRHO01000012.1 GCF_000765475.1 Methanococcoides methylutens | reverse complement strand
GAGATCATCAAATTAGCTTTTCGCTTTAAAAGCGTAACTCTTTTTTCAAGACTACTGATACTACTCTGAGCATAGCTCATGCACTACATTTATAAGGCATAAAATGTGCCAGTCCATGAAATATTATTACGATGTTTCGGACGGAATCTGTACCAGAGATTCAATTGCTAATTATCTGAACACAGACAACGTATCAATATGCCAATTTTTGTATTTCTTGGATATTGATGACATTGCTTCTCATGTTGAAAGTAGCTATTATGCCGATAAGGACTGGCACTTTAGGTATAAGGTTTCGTCAATGATAAAGCTCATCGTTGTGAAATGTAATAGGAACTTATCATTTGAGAAAACAATAGCTACCTTAACAAAAGAAGAAGCGCAGCTTCTGTCTTTTGAAGGTAATAATGGCATTATGAATATTCCATCCCCTGCAACACTTCATCATTTTGTAAAATACAGGCTTGGAGAAGCTGGACTCAACGAAGTAATGTTCAAAATTGGAAAAAAGATTTCCAGGATTACAAAGATAAGAGATGCAAAAACAGATTCAACTCCTCTTGAAGCATCAAGATATGACAAGTATGCGGATTACAATCCTCATTACAATTGTAAGATGGACAAAGCTCACATCACAATGATAGGAACACTTCCAATTTACATGACCCATACAAAAGGAACTGCACATGATTCACCTGAATTGAAGAAACATATTGATACATTGGTGGAAATGGGAGTCGACATTGATACTTATGCATTGGATGGAGGTTATGATTCGTTCAGGAATCATGCAGATATCTGGTACAAATTGAATGCAAAACCAGTTATTGCATACTCTTCTGATTCTAAAATTAACTATGAAGGAACGATGGGACGAATTGATCACTGGGTCAATAAGATGTGGGAGCTTGGTGGATCTATCCATATGGGATCTGAGGAAAAACTTCGTTTCCTTTATGAAAATGGCAGAGGAAAACAGGTTGGTATGCACTTACGAAACAAAAACATTGAAGATGATGGATTTGATGAAGAATATTCACATAGGGGAGAATGTGAAAGAGTGCACAAGAACATAAAGTGGACAGTTAAATTTGACATCAGAGGAATGAAAAATAGTAGTAAGAAACTTTATTCGATTATGAATTTCATAGCCTATCAATTACTTGTAACTACAAATTTGCAAAATGGAGTGAAAGAAACGAACTCATTTGCAAATTATGTGTGAGGGAAATGTCATCAAATTAGAATGGGAAAAATTATGAACTAATTTGATAATCTCA
>NZ_JRHO01000011.1 GCF_000765475.1 Methanococcoides methylutens | reverse complement strand
GGGGGATTTCTCCGTCACCTACAAGGTGGGAGGTCTGCTGAAAGAGACTAAAGCCTTGCTAACTGATCGTTCTAATTTTAAGAAGGAAGTGCTGGACTCCCTTCATAGAATGGATATTGAAATTGTATCTCCTACATTCATGAACCAGAGAGTCATGAATAATGGCAAACGATTCATTCCTCCTCTACCGGAAAAAAAGGAGAATGAGGAGGAATTCCGTCCAGATAGGGACTATATTCCTGAAGTATCCACCGAAGAAATTATTTTTGATAAGGCTATAGAAGCTGAAATGCTGGAAAAGGCCAGAAAAACGCTGGAATATTTTGATAATAAAAAGGCAAAAGTGGAAAAACAAATTTCCTGCCTTCCCGAAGAATCTGCCGAAATCCAGCAGAATAATTGGTCTTCTATAAAGGATCGCTTGGGCAACATAGAGCAGATTGTTGAGGCACTGGAAAAAGCCCCGGAACCGGGAGAAATGGAATCATCTCCAGAAGGTCTACTTCACTCCAAGGTGCTTGAACACCTCCGTTCCATCATGGACAGCATTCTTGAGGATTATAACCAAATGGTGGAAATAATGGAATCCGAGTCCTGTGAGATTGAGAACAAAAAATCTTATGGTTTACCAGATGATGAAGAATCTGTCAGTGAAAATAATGTTAATTAACTATCTTATTTGGGATCACTTTTAAATACCAGATTGCTATAGTGGCCGGATATGGACGTTGTGTCATTCTTTATCTACTCCTTTGTTAGCATCTTCGTTATCGTGAGTCCGATCGGAGTAGTCGTAACGTTCATCTCACTAACAAGCAGCATGACACAGGAAGAAAAAAACAGTATAGCAACCCGTGCAACCCTTCTTGCCTGTACGATATGCATTTTCTTTGCCGTTACCGGTCACAGCATCCTCAATGTTTTCGGGATTAGTGTAGATTCCCTGAGGGTGGCTGGTGGAATATTGCTGTTCAAGGTAGCCTTTGATATGCTGCTCTCAAAAGTATCCGGGGAAAGTGTAACGGAAGAAGAAATTCATGAATCCCTCAGCCGTGATGATGTCTGGATATTCCCCATAGCCCTTCCATTGATGACCGGCCCTGCCACAATCACAACCGTTGTCGTGCTTTCCGGTACATCCCCTTTAATTTCCTATAAACTGGTGGTATTGCTGGCATTCCTGCTGACATTCGGCATATGCTTTGTGACTCTATATTATTCCCGCCGTCTCTATAAATTAATAGGATACACCGGAGCACATGTTATCACCAGGCTGCTTGGTCTTTTCCTTGCAGCTCTTGCGGTGGATTTTGTAACTCATGGTGTGTGGAATATATACAGTAACCTTGCAGGAATTACCTGACCGACATTACATCACAGCTTGCATGATGGATTACTCTTTCTGCTACACGTCCCAGCCGGAATGTCCCATCAGAACCCATTCCCAATGTGCCCATAACAATCAGGTCTACGTTCTTATCGGAGGCAAAATCAAGGATCTCATTTGCCGGTTTGCCTTCGATATGTACTTTTTCGACATCTACGCCCTTATTTTTCCCGAGTTCTTCTACGTAGGAAAGAATATTTTCTGCTTTTTCCTCGAGATGTTTCTTGCGTTCTATTTTCCAGTTCTCGTCGGCAATCTTTGCAAATTCACGCCACTGGGCCGGAGATATGTGTTCTGGAAGTGAGACCTGCATTGCCGTTTTCCAATCCCTGTGTATT